>JALUUZ010000555.1 GCA_027021095.1 Gammaproteobacteria bacterium | reverse complement strand
GGATTACCTTGGTGCTGGGGTATCCGCAAAAGACCGCGGATGGAATCTATAATGCCGCTGCAGTCATCGCCGACGGTGAAGTCAGGGCCGTGTATCGAAAGACTGAATTGCCCAACTATGGTGTATTCGATGAAAAACGGTATTTCATTCCCGGCTCCAAGCCTTGTGTCGTCGAGGTCAAGGGTGTGCCATTGGGTATCAGTATCTGTGAGGATGCCTGGCACGCCGCAGGCATGCGCAAGGCGGTTGATGAAGGCGCGCAGTTGATTCTCAATCTCAATGCGTCGCCTTACCACTTCCAGAAAGAACGTCTGCGCGAGCAGGTGATCCGGGACCGCGCGATCGAGTGTGGTGTGCCAATTGTCTACACCAACCTGGTTGGCGGCCAGGACGAATTGGTGTTCGATGGGGGTTCGTTTGTGATGAACGCCGACGGCCAGGTCAGCGTCAGGGCCAGGCGGTTTGTCGAGCACCTGGTCTACGCCGATTTCCAGGTGGCCGATTTCGGCATCAAGGCATTGCCGCAGGAACTGGAGGACGAGCCCGGTGACGAAGAACAAGTCTACCAGGCACTGGTGCTCGGGGTCAGAGACTATGTGCACAAGAACAGGTTCAACGGCGCAGTGATCGGGTTGTCCGGGGGTATCGATTCGGCGTTGACGCTGGCGGTCGCGGCCGATGCGCTGGGTGCTGAAAATCTGCTGGCTGTTTCGATGCCATCGGAGTTTACCGCGCAGATGAGCATCGACGACGCACGTGCGCAGGCCCAGGTGCTTGGTGTGAGTTTCGAGGTGATACCGATCAGCAGGCTTTTCGATGCCTTTGCCGACAGCCTCGCTCCTGTACTCGGCGACAGCAAGGCGGGGGTGACCGGGCAGAACCTGCAGGCGCGGATACGCGGCGTGCTGCTGATGGCGGTTTCCAACAAGACAGGGCGTATCGTGCTGTCGACCGGGAATAAAAGTGAACTGGCCGTCGGCTATTGCACGATCTATGGTGATATGGTCGGGGGCTTCAGTGTGTTGAAGGATGTCCCGAAGACCCTGGTGTACCGTCTTGCCGAGTATCGTAACCGCCGGTCACAGGTGATACCGGCCAGGGTGATCGAACGGCCGCCTTCTGCCGAACTGGCCGTCGGCCAGAAAGACGAGGACAGCCTGCCCGCCTACGAGATTCTGGATCCGATACTGGAGATGTATGTCGAGCAGGATCTTTGCCTGGAGGAGATCGTTGCCAAGGGCTTCGAGGCCGGTGTCGTGAAAAAAGTCATCGGCCTGGTCAATGGCAACGAGTATAAACGCCGCCAGGCGGTTCCGGGCGTGCGGGTGACCTCACGCGCGTTCGGGCGTGACCGCCGTTACCCGATCACCTCCGGGTTCCACCGCCTGTTGTCATCCGGGCAGTAAAGCCGCTGCTCAGGCGGCTTTCTTGGTCCACTTCTTGATCCAGCGTTTGCGTTTGCGGGCGTTCGTGCCAAGCAACGGGTGGTTCGGGAAGTTCTTTTTCAGTACCCGTAACGCATCGTCCCTCAGTTTTTTCAGTTGCAGGCGCTCGTAGCTGATGACCATGGTTTCCAGCGCCTGTTGTACGCTGGGTGAATCGTTGTAGTGCTGGATGACATACTTGGCACGGTTGGCCGCTGCAACGTAGGCACCGCGCTTGATATAGTACTTGGCGACGTTGATTTCATGCTTTGCAAGGTTGTTGCGTAAAAACAGCATACGCTTGCGTGCATCCTCGGCGTATTTGCTGTTGGGAAATTTCTTTACCAGTTCCTTGAAGTCGAAGAATGACTGCCGCGCCGCGCCGGGATCGCGTGTCGATGGATCGACCGGGAAGATCTTGGTCAGCATGTTCGTTTTCTGGCGATAGTTGATCAGTCCTTTGAGATAGTAGATATAGTCGAGCCGTGGATGGGTCGGGTGCAGCTTGATAAACCGTGTCGCGGCGGCGAGCGCCTGGTCGAAGTCTTCGTTTTTGTAATAGGCGTAAGTCAGCTCCAGTTGGCCCTGCTGGGCGTATTTTCCAAACGGGTAGCGGGCCTCGAGTATGACGTAATATTTGATCGCACGCTGATAGTCCCCTTTGTTTGCTAGGGTCTTGGCGGTGGTATAGAGTTTGTTCGCCGACCAGCCCTTGGTTTCGTCTTTTTGTTTGGGCAGCCAGGCGCAGGCGCTGAGTGTGAGCAGGGTCACGAGAAGATAGACTAGCGATAAGTGGCGTTTCATAACAGTACTTTACAGGTGTCCATGTTGTGGTTTCAGAGTAACCGGTTTCCGGATTTGTTATTATGCTATTTTACTTGAAAACCCCCGGCCGCTGCCAGCAGCGATTTCGTGTCCCGAAAGCGGGTATAAAGAGTATATATTACAATAGTTTAACGGAAATGTGCGATGTCGTTAAGATGTATTGAGCGTGAAATCCGGGTGCCGGAGACGATGGCGGGCCTGCGCCTCGATCAAGCACTGGCGCAGCTGCTGGCCGAGTTTTCACGTGGCCGGCTGCAGGCATGGATCAAGGCGCGCCAGGTTACAGTGGATGGCCGTATCCTGCGGGCCAGGGACAGGATCAAGGGGGGCGAACAGATAGTCATCAAGGCTGAACTGGACGAATCCGCGGCGGCAGTTGAGCCGGAGCAAATCGCACTGAATGTGATCTACGAGGACCGGGACCTGCTGGTGATCAATAAAGAGGCTGGCATGGTGGTGCATCCGGCGGCCGGCCATGCACGCGGGACACTGCAGAATGCGCTGTTGTACCATTCCAGCGCACTGACCGCGCTGCCGCGGGCCGGCATAGTCCATCGGCTGGACAAACTGACGTCTGGTATCATGGTCGTTGCCAAGACCCTGGAGGCGCATCACAGTCTGGTCAGCCAGCTGCAGACCCGGAAGATGTCACGCCAGTACCTTGCGCTGGTGCATGGTGTCATGCCGTCAGGTGGCAGTATCGAGGCGCCAATCGGCCGTCACCCGGTCGATCGCAAGCGTATGGCAGTAGTCGCTGCAGGCAAGGAGGCGACGACCCATTACCGGGTGCACAGGCGTTTTCGCCGGCATACCCTGTTGGAAGTGAAGCTGGAGTCCGGCCGTACCCACCAGATCCGGGTGCATATGGCCTACCTGCGTTACCCGCTGGTAGGTGACCCGGTCTATGGTGGCCGGTTCAAGCTGCCACCGGGCGCAGGGCAGGAGCTCACAGAGGCGTTGCAACGGTTCCGGCGCCAGGCACTGCATGCGCAGACCTTGGCGCTGGTGCATCCGCGCAGCAACAGGCCGATGCGCTGGAGCGCGCCAGTGCCCGCTGATATGGCTGCGTTGCTCGAATTGCTTGCACAGGATTGCGGACAGTGCGATAACAATGAGAATTCTGGGTGAGTTCCCGGGCTGGCGGTGTTTTTGCATCGAAAATGTGAACTGCACAATGAAAAAAACCAGGGATTTTCCGCTAAGTTGGCTTGTGATCACGGCAATTTTGCTTAGCGAACGCTTGAGCAGGCGCAAGGGATACTGCTAAGATTCGACAGGCCATGTTTCGCTGTCGGTTGCCTGTTTCTGCCAGGGGGTTGAGTCATGCCGACCCTGGCTTGGGTTCTGTGCAGAGTGATCGGCAGTCGGTCCAATGTCAGGTGGAGTGCAGTTATGTCAATCAAATTGAGCAAATCGCATCGAGGGCGTGCAGTCGCAGTGGCTCGGGTTGTCTTGTTGTCGTGTGTTGCGGTGTTCGCAGGTCTGGCCTGTGCTGGTGAAAAGTCTGCAGTGTCTGCAAAGAAACCTGCCGACCTGGTGATTTCACCGGTCAACCTTTCGCCTGGAGACAAACTGACGCTGAAGATGCCGCTGCCGCATCCTGGAAACCTGGCCATTCGTTCCCCAGAGGGAAGAATGTATTACCTGCACGATCCTGCTTCCAAGGTGTTTATGGAGTTGACCCGGGACTTCAGTGAAGTCAAGGAAGTCAAGCTGGAAGTCAATGGGCTGATCGCTGCCTACTGGAGCGACGGTGAAAAAAAACACGGCTTGGTGTTCCGGACCCCGGGGAAATACATGGTGTATATCGCCGATGACCTCGAGTCGGAGCCTGAAGAGATCAGCGGGCTGGTGGCGACAGTCTATTACAAGACGCCCTGACAGGCTTACTGAACAATTGGATTTTCTATTCTCCCGCTGGCAGCAGTGGCTGTTTCGGACTGTGAACTGCCATATTGACAAACACCGACCGCCACTATATTTTGCTCCTAGTCCGCATTTCTCACCAGCGTTCGTAGCGAGACGGAGCAAGGGTGCGACTTGGGTGGCTTTCGCGACCGAGGAGCGCGCAGGCATAGTCGACACTATGTCGAGCACGCCGACCGAGCGAAAGCCAGCCAGGGCGTGCCATGGCGCCGTCGCAGTAGAAGGGTGGTGAGAAATGCGGGCTAGCCGGCAGTCCTTTACAGGCGTTTGGGTCGTCGACGCGGCCGGTGGAGGTGACAGCCGCAGAATCATGATCGGGCAGGTATTATGAAAGTAACTGGAAAGTACTGGATATTCGTTTTGTGGATGGTTGCTTCAAGCCTGAATGCCGAAATCAAAATCGATTCCAAGAGTGAGTTTCTGCTGCGCGTCATCCAGTACGTAAAGAATATCAATCCCGCCGTCAAGGTATCCCGGATCGGCAACCGCCTTGCAATCAAGGTCGGCCAGTCGCCGATCGACCTGGAAAACCAGTTTTCGGATTGGGAGGAGACAGACAAGTCCGATCAGGCTCTGAAGACGATACTCAGCAAGGTTCCACCGCTTTCCGTCGCGCGGCTGAAGCAGATGCGTGCTGCAAGCAGCGGGGACGATTCCTCTTCCGCTACGACAGCCGGAAATACAGTACCCCCCGGCAGTCGCAGCGATACCGGGTCCTTGCGTACACAGGTTTCTATCACCGAGAAAATCATCACGCGTTTACCGAAGAAGCAGTTGCAGGGACGGACGAAGAGTGGTTACCGGCTTGCGCAGGGCGAAATCCGGGCCAAAGACTGGACCGAGGCGGCAACGAAGATCTATCCGCAGTTTGTCCCGCGCAAAATACTGAAAAAATACCGTGTCGCCCACAAGAAGCTGGATGAGTACAGTCTTTACACCTATGTGCTTGTCGAAGGGCGTAAATACAGCTATGTCAGCGAAGAAGACAAGCATCGCTGGAATGTCAGCTGGCGTGCGATGCGTAAGGCAGCGCTGAAAAATCTCGATCGAATCGCCGTACCAGAAGGAATCCGGTTCAAGAGCGGGAAGTATAATTACGTGGTGGTCAAGGCGAAAGATCCGTTCGGGGCATCGAGGATCTTGTCAAAGAGATTCCGGCGTCATGTCATCAAGCATGTGGGCGAAGAGTTTTTTGCGGCGATGCCCAATCGTGATTATCTGCTGTGTTTCAATCGTGAACTGCCTGACGGTGAGCTGAAAAAAATCAGGGAAAAGCTGGAGCAGGACTACAGGGTTCGCCCGTATCCCGTCAGTAAGAATATTTTCCTGGTGGCTTTATACCGGTTCAGGATTTTGCGTTAGCCCGCCTTGTTCGGTACCAGTCGTCGTGACGGTGTGCGAAGCACACCAAGGGATTTGCGGCAAGGAAATATCGTCTGTGGAAGAATCGCTACGTGACGAAATACGATTTGGCACGGTGTTGGGTTATATGATGTATCCCGTTCCATCGTGACGGTGTGCGAAGCACACCAAGGGATTTGCGGCAAGGAAATATCGTCTGTGGAAGAATCGCTACGTGACGAAATACGATTTGGCACGGTGTTGGGTTATATGATGTATCCC
>JALUUZ010000554.1 GCA_027021095.1 Gammaproteobacteria bacterium | reverse complement strand
CGAACAGATAGGGCTGAACCAGGCCAAAGGCTTCTCGGTCGATCTCGATACCGGGGCCGTGCTGGAGCTGCTGCTGGTCGACAGGCAGGGGCGGCTCTACGCCTATGTCAACAGTTGTCCGCATATCGGCGCACCGCTCGACTGGGTGCCGGACCAGTTTTTGGACCAGACGGGAAATTATATTCAATGCTCGAACCACCTGGCACAGTTTGAAATTACCACTGGTTTATGTATCGCCGGGCCCTGCCGCGGTAAAAGACTGCAGGCGTTACAGATAGAAATTGAAGGGGATCAGGTGATATTGAAAGCGTAAGCTGTGCTTCGACGGCAAAATCGAATCAGCATATAGTGATTATCGCTCTAGGAAGACAAGATTATTTCTCTTCCTGGGAGCTTATAAAGCTTTCACAGTCAATCTCAGCCAGTTCAGAGGGAATTTCAGCAGCAGGCTTTGTGCTTGCAGTGGTTTCCACCTCCTGCAGACGCAAGGCCACTAAGTCCTGTACCTGGGGCTGGTACCCGCTGTACAGTACCTCATCATCATATTCCTCGTTGTCGGCGATCAAGTCCAGATTTCCAGATGACATATCGTATACCTTAATCATGGTTGTGCCTCCATCAGTAACGTCTTCCAAGACATGTTAACCAAAATATCGGCTTTGCTCCCTTAATATTTAGTCCTTTTATATAAACGAAAAGTTCACTTATAGGGTGTAAGCCACTGATAGTTTGTTGAATTTAGATGATTTTTTCATCACCCTAACGCTGGTTTGCGCAAGCTACAGAGGCATGAAATTCAGCGCAAGACCCATGCCACCCACGCAAGAATATCGGCGCTACAGGAAATAATTATTTAAAATCAGGAGAATAGCATTTATATCCAGCAAACGGTTTTAAAGCTGCCAAGACTGGATTCAAAATTTTGACCAGGCCCGGCAAGGTTACAGGGCCTGGTGCAGCCATAAAATTTTTATGGGAAAGCCGGGATAGTCGGCTCTGTGCCATGTGACATGGCCCGTGGGTAGTGGGAGGTGATCAGGCTGCTGATTTCATGCACCCGTGCTTTTGGCAGGTCCAGCATCAGCAGTACCTGTCCCTGTGCAATCGCCTGCTCGAACTTGGCCAGCCGCGTGTTGTTGATGCTGATGCCGATCATGCCGGCAGCCCAGGTGCCGATCAGAGCACCGGCGATCGCGACAGCAAGCACCAGGCCTCCGGTGGCGATATTGCTGAAGCTGGGGATCAGGGTCAGGACGATCCCGGCGATGGTGCCGGTCAGTCCACCGACCAGCAGGCCCAGTTCCATGCCATGCACCAAGTCAGTTTTCTGCAGCATCGTGGCCTTCGGCAGATTGGCTACATCAGCCTCTGACCTGGCCATCACATGGATAAAGCGTTCATCGACTCGCGCCAGCAGCAGTTCATCCACTACCTTTTTTGTTGTTTCGATATCGGGGAGTAGAAAGTAAAGTCGTTTTTTCATATGCACCTCCGAGGGTGTCATTGAATTTTCGAGGAAATTACTCAGGTTTTCTGTTTAAGTATAGGACAAGTTACAGAGTCTTTAGCTGGTAACACAAGATTGGATGACCAGGTTGGATGCCCTGGCGGGCACCCAAATCAGTAATTTTTATTGAGTAAATAAATAATATTTATTGGTTTGTTTCAGACCTTGTCGAGCGGGTTGGTGTTGTCGATGTGTGGTTGGTTCTCCAGGTCCACGCCATAGTCTTCCTGCTGGATATCATAGGAGCCTGACCAGTCTTCAGGGGGCTCTACCTGCTCGAATGCCTCTTCTATCCAGGTGTCCATGTCGATCTCTTCGACCGCGCCATCGAAATACTGGATCTCGATGGTTTCATCCCCTTCGTCATAGGCCACTACCTCGAAGGTATCGCCGGCCTGATTTTTATACCAGTCACCAATTTTTGGAATCTCTTCTTCTGTCATAGTCACGTTCCATCATTGTTATGTCGGGACAAAGGTCTGTTGTGTTATTTATAGGACTATCTGCAGAGCAACGCAAGTACTTTGTTTTGGTTTGTGACAGCGGGCGGTAGGCAAGGTGGGTTGGAAAGTATCAGCAGCTCACAGGATGCGGCAGGTGCCTGGACTGCCGCCAGGCACCTGTACAGGGGTTATTTAGATTCTGCGATCATTTTTTCGATGATCGGCGACAGAATCAGTTCCATCGCGAATCCCATTTTGCCGCCGGGCACTACGATGGTGTTGGGTCTGGACATAAACGAATCATGGATCATGCTCAGAAGGTAAGGGAAATCCACGCCGATCTTTTTCGGGTTGCGGAAACGTATTACGACAAAACTTTCATCCGGTGTCGGAATATCTCTGGCGATGAACGGGTTGGATGTATCGACAGTCGGTACGCGCTGAAAATTGATATCAGTGCGTGAAAACTGTGGGGTAATATAGTGAACATAGTCATACATGCGGCGCAGGATGGTATCGGTGACCGCCTCCGCGCTGTAGCCGCGCTGTGCGCAGTCACGGTGTATTTTCTGGATCCACTCAAGGTTGACGATCGGCACGACACCAATCAGCAGGTCGACATACTGGGCGACATTGACTTCGTCGGTGACCACGCCGCCATGCAGGCCCTCGTAAAACAGCAAGTCGCTGCCTGAGGCGATTTTTTCCCATGGCGTGAATTCACCCGGCTTCTGGTTGTAGGGCGCTGCCTCTTCTTCGCTGTGCAGGTAGTAGCGCTTTTCGCCTTCACCGGACTCCCCGTAATTCTTGAACAGTTCTTCGAGCTTGTCGAAAATATTACTTTCAGGTCCGAAGTGGCTCAGTGTTTTTCCTTTTTGGGCAAATTCTTCGATGGCCGTTTTCATTTCAGCGCGATTGAAGCGGTGAAAGCTGTCTCCCTCGACCACCACCGGGTTGATGCCTTCACGCCGGAAGATATGCTCGAAGGCAACCTTGACGGTAGTCGTTCCAGCACCGGATGAACCGGTCACAGCAATGACAGGATGTTTTTTGGACATGTGTAACTCCTAAAAATACAAAATAGAATTCTGTCTGTGCCATGTTCGGGCACAATGCTCAGCACCTATGGAAATTCTGTCAGGTCTGAATGTCGAATCGTGTTCAGTGCAAGGAAGCGCTATTGAAACATTATTTGGCTTGGTGACTCAAGAAGCACTTGGACTGAACTACTCAACCAGTTTGCACAAATTCTGCGAGGGATTGTACTTTTATTGTTAAGTATCTGATATCAGGTAATTATACTGATGGAGACAGGGTACGGGCACAGGAGTTATTTATTGATTGATAAGTATTTTTTGTTTTAGTTCGACGCCTCAGAGGACGAGATGGTCAAATTATGGACAAAAAAGAAAAATCACCCGGCAGAAACCTGCCGGGCAGCCCAGATGGGCAAGAGAGACTAGCGAAACATCAACCGCCAGTGAGAGGGAGTCGCTGACGGTCAATGATGTAAACGCCGGAAACTGAAAATGGGGTTAGTGGAAGGGTCAAGCGTTGCTTGGCAACGCAACCCCTGTCCCGCCGAGGCCGCAATAGCCACGCGGGTTTTTGGCCAGGTATTGCTGATGGTAGTCTTCGGCGTAATAGAAATCCGGTGCTGCAAGGATTTCTGTCGTGATCTCGGCAAATCCTGCCGTCGCTAAGGCCTGCTGGTAGCGTGCTTTCGATTCCAGGGCCTGTTGCTTTTGCGCCTCGTCATAATAATAGATACCGGAGCGATACTGGGTTCCGATGTCGTTGCCCTGGCGCATTCCCTGGGTCGGGTCGTGTGCTTCCCAGAAGATTTTCAACAGTGACAGGTAGCTGACTTTGGCAGGATCGAAGACCACGCGCACGACTTCATTGTGCCCGGTCATGCCGCTGCAGACTTCTTCATAAGTCGGGTTGGGCGTGTAGCCGCCGGCGTAGCCGACCGCCGTGGTATAGACGCCGGCCGCTTCCCAGAATTTTTTTTCTGCGCCCCAGAAGCAGCCTAGTCCGAACATCGCCGTTTCCATGGTATCCGGAAACGGTGGAGACATGGGGTTGTCTTTGACGTAGTGCAGCTTGGCGACGGGCATAGCCTGCGCCCGGCCCGGCAGGGCCTGTTCCGGGCTGGGCAGTGTGGTTTTTCTGTGTTGTCTGTGCATGGTCGGATAATGAATACAAGGTTGCTGCTTAAGAGTAGCGGCCGAACCGCAGGGAGTTTACTTTGCCCCAACAGCGCCGGTTTTTCAAGAAAATATTCCTGGCCCGCCTTTCTCACCACCGTTCGCAGCGGGACAGGGCAAGGGCGCAGCATGGGTGGTAGTTTTCGCGACCGAGGAGCGCGCAGGCAAGGGTGCGCCATCAACGCACCCCGCCTCGTCGTGACGGTGTGCGAAGCCTCTTTGTAACGATGAGGCGGGACGGAAGGATCATGTATAAAAGGGTCACCACGTGATACCATTTGATTTACCTTGGTGTTGGTGCGTACAACGCACCCTACTTTTGAGCCAGCTTAGAGTGAGCCGGCTTTGAAAAAACGTAAAGGAGTCTTTCCATGCTGGTGGACATAGGCGCAAACCTGACAAACAAGCGTTTTCAGCATGACTGCCAGCAGGTGATCGAGGCTGCGGTCGGCGCCGGGGTGACAAAAATCGTCGTAACCGGGACGACCGAGGCCAACAGCGCCGAAGCGGCCGCTTTGTGTGAGACCAACCCCGGGTGCCTGTACTCTACGGCGGGAATTCATCCGCACCATGCAAGTGAGCTGCAGCCGGCGAGTATCCAGAACCTGCAGGCAGTCTCTGCGCACCGAAGTGT
This sequence comes from Gammaproteobacteria bacterium, assembly GCA_027021095.1. Taxonomy (GTDB): domain Bacteria; phylum Pseudomonadota; class Gammaproteobacteria; order SZUA-21; family SZUA-21; genus SZUA-21. Next base: position 1,015 of record JALUUZ010000554.1, on the reverse strand, counting down.
CGTCGCCATCGGTGAGTGCGGGCTTGACTACAACCGCAATTTTTCTCCACGTAAGGACCAGCTGGTGTGTTTCGAGGCGCAGCTGGAACTCGCCGTGGAAACGGGGCTGCCGGTGTTTTTGCATCAACGCGACGCACAGCAGGATTTTTTCCGGATACTGGAAAAGTATCGTGCACAGATCAGCCGCGCAGTGGCGCATTGCTTTACCGGTAGTGCTGATGAGCTCGACGCCTGCCTGGCTCTGGATCTGCATATCGGCATTACCGGGTGGATCTGTGATGAGCGCCGGGGCATGCATCTGCAGGAACTGGTCAGGCGTATCAGCCCCGAACGGCTGATGATCGAGACGGATGCGCCTTACCTGTTGCCCCGTGACCTGGACCCCGTGCCAAAGAACAAACGTAATGAACCCAGGTTTCTGCCACACATCTGTGCCACAGTCGCACGCTGCCTGGATAGCGACTACGAGACCGTGGCACAGACAACGACCGCCACGGCTGTCAGTTTTTTCGACCTGGAAGCAGAAGAGTTACATGATACTATTTGATTTGCCGCGGTGTTGGTGCGTACAACGCACCACACCCTGTATGAAGCGCCTTGGCAGGTCGTGACAATGCCATCCCCCGCCTGAATGCTCCCGCGGTCCGCAAGCTTTTTTCTGCGCCGCCTCTGGACCAGCGGGTACAAAAAGCTTGATCTGGCTGGGTGTTTTCCCGCTGCCGATTCCGATATAGTCAGTGATTGAATATATTTTATCGTTTGGGATGCCTGGATCATGCTGACATTACGCATCGGTGTATGCATAACGTCTGTCAGTGCTTACAGAATACTCCACGGGGGCAGAGCTTGAATTATACCGAAAAACAGTCAGTGGTCTATGGTTTTCCAGTAGCGCTTGTTCTTTATATATCGATATCATTGATGGCAGGCAGTGCAGCGGCAGAGCAGGCCGGTGCACAGACCTCCCGTATCGGAAAATCGAGGATCAGGCTCATTGCGCCACCGGGGTTTCATG
>JALUUZ010000553.1 GCA_027021095.1 Gammaproteobacteria bacterium | reverse complement strand
AAGAATGTTGTCCGTCTTCCCGCTGACAGTTACGATCCCCTGCCGCGTGATCACATTGAAGCGGTTGGCATCGATCATCTCGTCGCTGGCCAGGCGGGTCTCGACTGCGCGTGTGATCGCACTGTCGGGTATCTGCTTGTCGCCGGTGGCCGCGATGCCCGAGACTGCCTGAAACAGGGTCAGGATAAGAAAGAAATGCAACTGCAGGACGTTTGTCTTCATACCAACCCCCTTGACGCAAGGTCACCGTTGATATCGACTATGCAAGCTGGTTACGACCGCGGCAATGACCTGTATCAAAACGAATAGCTGGAGACAATCTACTGAACGACACAGATGCCGCGTCTTACGGGGAGAGATATAAGGGCGTCTTCCTATTTTTTCAACCGCGCAAGCATCACCATTGACTGGAGATCCCCCTGCCTTGCCGCTTTTTTATACCACTTCAGCGCCTCGGCCGTGTTCTTCGCCACGCCGAGTCCGGCTGCATAAAGACGGCCAAGATGGTACTGCGCCCGGACATGCCCCCTGGCAGCCGCTTTAAGGTACCATTTCAGCGCCTGACGATAATTCCTGGCAATGCCGTCACCATGTTCGAACATCTGCCCGAGCCGGTTCTGCGCCTCCTTGTGACCTTGCCCGGCTGCGCGCCTGAACCATGAATATGCCTTGTGGTAGTCCCTGGCCGTACCGACCCCTCTGAAGTACAGCAGCGCCAGGTCATGCTGCGCCTCGGCCAGGCCGTGCTGCGCCGCGGCGTTGAACCAGGCATGGGCCTTTGCATAGTCTTTCCTGACTCCACGTCCGACTGCATACAAAGAACCGAGATAATACTGGGCCAGCGTATGGCCCTGCTGCGCTGCTGCCCGGTACCAGTACGCCGCGCTGCGGTAATCCGGCGCAACACCCTGCCCACGCACGTACATGTCCGCCAGCGCAAACTGCGCCTCGACATACCCGGCCTTGGCCGCCTTGCCAAACCAGTCGAGCGCGACCGTATAATCCTGCTGAACCAGGGTGCCACTGCGATACAATGTCCCAAGATGATACTGGGCCAGCGTATGATTGTTGCGTGCCGCGGCGTGATACCATTTCAATGCTTCGGTATCACTTTTTTTGACACCAAGCCCCTTGGCATACAGATAGACGAGATTGTATTGTGCTACGGCATAGTGCTGCCTGGCAGCCAGCAGGTACCACTTGGCGGCCTCGTGGTAGTTCTGCGCCGTACCCCAGCCCTTGTCATACATGACCCCGAGATTGTTCTGTGCCTTTGGATGCCCTTGCAAGGCTGCCTGCCGGTACCAATACACGGCTTTCTGGTAGTCTTTTTTTACCTGCAGCCCCGCCTGGTAGATGACACCGAGATTGTATTGCGCACGCTTGTGGCCCTGGCGTGCCGCGCGCCGGTACCAGGCGATCGCCTGCCGATGATCCTGCCGGACCCCGGTCCCTTCATAGTAGACGACCCCGAGATTGTACTCGGCTTCCGGGTCCCGCTGTCTTGCCGCACGGCGCAACCAGTACACGCCCTGTTGCTGATCCTGTTCCAATCCCTGCTGCCCATCCAGGTACATCAGCCCCAGCGTCAACTGCGCAGCGGCCAGGCCGTTTTCCGCTGCCTTGTGCAGCCAATGGCCGGCCCGGTCTGCACTCTTAGCGGTACCCACCCCCTTGGTATACATAAATGACAGGTAATATTGAGCACGCCGGTTTCCATTGCGCGCCAAACGATGCCATATCTTGAATGCCTGCTGATACTGACCGTTTCGATAAGCGGTGACGCCCTGCTCGAAACCAGCCGCAGAAGACTGGACGGAAAAACAAAAGACAACGATCAATACCAGCACGTTCAGGCGCATACGCGGCTCCCCTGTTGTTTCTGTTACCACCTGGTGAATGCGGGCTAGCCCGCATCTCTCACCACCCTTCTACTGCGACGGCGCCATGGCACGCCCTGGCTGGCTTTCGCTCGGTCGGCGTGCTCGACATAGTGCCGACTATGCCTGCGCGCTCCTCGGTCGCGAAAACCACCCATGCCGCACCCTTGCACCGTCTCGCGACGAACAGTGGTGAGAAATGCGGGCTAGCACAAACACCCGGATAACTCATGGAATTTCCATGATGAGTGCTACTGTCTGGTATCGGTCGTAAGCCTGGAATACTTGAGAAAAGTCTTGATTATAATGGGAAAAGAAAAACCCGGGCACCCCGTGTTCACGGGGTGCGGGTGTATGCTGCGCAACAACTACTAGTGATGATAACGGGTATCATAATGACGGTTGTAATGACCGTGCCGGTTATAACCATGCCGATTGTAACCATGCCGGTTGTAACCATGCGCATCATAGCCATGTGCATCATAGACCGGCGTCGCATGTTTCAGATTGTGCAAGAACGACCTGACCGGATTATGATGCGCATCACCGGCTTGCAGCGTGGCGGTTACACCAAGACCGGCAGCCAAAAGCGCGATACCGAGTAAAGAAGATTTTCTGGATCTCATCGTTGTCTCCTGTATTTATTTTGTTTGACAAAGCCACACGCTGCCAGCATCTTCTGTGCCGGAAATCACACAGAAAAGCTGTCAGGATACTGACGTGCAGTGTTTATTTTTACAAAGCAAGAAAAGCCTTTTTTTGCCCTGTATACCCTGACGCTCCACGAGGAACACGTCCAGGGCATCACTCAAAACTGACAGCGTCCGTTTTGCCAGAGCCTGGTAGGCAGCCCGCCTTACAAGTGGTATCGGCCGGGACTGCCACACAAGTCTTCCCGGTTCTTCTTCGCCTTCCGCCCCCAACCACGGAAGACGACGAGACTGCCGGCTTAAACTTTAATTTCGTCTGCCTCCAACTTCGCCTTCGAAAAGCGTTTATAGAGCACGGGCAGAATAATCAATGTCAACAGGGTCGCAGTAAAGATCCCGCCGACCACGACCGTAGCCAACGGCCGTTGCACCTCGGAGCCGACGCCACGCGCCACCAGCATCGGCGCCAGTCCAAGTATAGTAGTGATCGCGGTCATCAACACCGGCCGCAGCCTGGACAAAGCACCATGGTAAACAGCCATACTGACATCGGGGTTATGGGTGATACGCTGATTGATCGCATTGACCATCACCACTCCATTCAGTACCGCGACACCAAACAAGGTGATAAAACCAATCGATCCGGGCACCGACAGGTACTGGCCGGACACGAACAGGGCGGCGATCCCGCCGATCAAGGCCAATGGCACATTGATCATGATCAACAGGGCCTGGCCGATGGAATTGAATGCAAAATACAGTAACAGGAAGATCAAGCCCAGCGAAATCGGCACGACGATCATCAGGCGTGCCTGCGCCCTTTCCTGGTTCTTGAACTGGCCGCCGTATTCGACCCGGTAACCAAGTGGAAACTTGATGTTCTGTTTGATCTTCTGCTTGATCTCCTGAACGAAGCCTCCCATGTCCCGGCCATCGACATTGGCCTGGATCACCACACGGCGCTGCACATCATCGCGCCTGATCTGTGGGGGCCCCTCCTTGATCTCGACAGTCGCCAGTTTGCCAAGCTCGATCAACGCGCCGGTCGAAGACTTGACCAACAGCTTGTTGATGGCCGAGATGTTTTTTCGATACTTCGGTGCCAGGCGTACATAGATGTCATAGCGTTCGTTTCCGGTAATCACCTGGCCTGCCGACTGGCCGCCGATTGCATTGGATACGATCGACATGATCCTGGCGACAGAAATCCCGTAGCGCGACAACTCGTCACGTTTAGGCTTGATGACCAGCTGTGCCTCACCGACCACCTGCTCCATCGCCACGCCGCGCGCGCCGCGCAGTGGTTTGACCAGCGCTTCGATCTCCTTGCCCTTCTCGGTCAATACCTTCAGGTCGGGACCGAACAGCTTGATCGCCAGCTGCGCCTTGACACCTGACAGCAGCTCGTCGACGCGTGTCGCAATCGGCTGCGAAAAGGTAAACAGCAGTCCCGTATGCTCGGACATACGTTCTTCCATCAGTTTTTGCAGCGCCTTACGGTTGCTGGCACTGGTCCACTCAGCCACCGGTTTCAGGCCGATAAAGATCTCGACATTCGAAACAGGCTCTGGATCCCCGCCGATCTCGGCACGTCCGATACGGCTGGAGACATACGTGACCTCCGGAAAGGTGATCAGCTTTTTCTCAAGCTTTTTAGAGACTTCCAGCGCAGTCTTAAGACTCGATGAAGGTGCCAGGGTAACCCGCACATTGATCGTACCCTCTTCCAGTTCGGGCACGAACTCGGTACCCAGCAACGGCACGATCGCCAATGCGCCGGCAAACAACCCGATCGACGCAATCGTCACCAGGCTTGGCCGCTTGAGCACGAACCGCAACGCCTTCTTATACAAATTCTCCAGCGGGACGAAGATCATGCTCTGTTTTTCGACGACCGGTCGGCGGAACATATAGGTCGCCAGTGCCGGCACCACGAAAATCGCGACCAGCAGTGACGCAAACATCGCCAGCACGATCGACACCGCCATCGGCTGGAACATCTTGCCTTCGACCCCTTCGAGGGTAAACAACGGCGCGAAGGTGATACTGACGATCAGGACCGCGAAAAACACCGGACGGCCGACCTCTTTACAGGCTTCCTGGATGCGCAGTGCGATATTACTGCCATGCAGCGCCACCTCTCCTTTGTCCTCAGGACGGTCTTCCTCTGTGTCCGCTGTCTGCTGCTTAGCCAGTTTTTTCTTACTGATATGGGTAAAGATGTTTTCCATCATCACCACCGAACCGTCGACCATCATCCCGATCGCGATGGTCAAGCCCCCCAGGGTCATCAGGTTGGCCGAAATACCCCAGTGTGACATCACCATCAGCGCGATACCACTGGAAATCGGGATCGACAGCAGCACCAGGAAGGTCACGCGCAGGTTCAGCAGGAACAGTACCAGGATGACGACGATCAACACGAACGCGCTCAACAACGCGCTGGTCACCGTCGCCACCGCCTTGTTGACCAGGTCGGCCTGGTCATAGAATGGTTCAAGAATAATGCCGTCAGGCAAAGTCGCCTTCAGGTTCTCCATCCGCGCCTTGACGCCATCGATCGTCGACTTGGTGTTGGCGCCAAGGCGTTTGAGCACGATACCGACGACGACCTCGCCCTGCGGTACACTTTTGCCGTCCTTGGTCTTGGTGGTCATGGTCACCGCGCCCTGCCTGATCTCCGGGCCGAACTTGACCTCGGCGACATCTTTGACACGTATCACGGTACCGTCATGGGTTTTCAGTGGAATATCCCTGATATCTTTGAGCCCGTTGTTGCCACCGCGTACCCAGCCGACACCACGGATCACCAGTTGTTCGGCACCACGGTCCATATACCAACCACCGGCATTGCGGTTGTTTTGTTCGATCTTCTCGATCACGTCACTGGTTTTCAGATCAAACGACAGCAGGCGGTCCGGATTCAGCAACACCTGGTACTGCTTGACCTTGCCCCCGTACGACAGCACATCGGTCACACCGTTTTCCGGCATCAGCGCCAGCTTGACGATCCAGTCGTTGATGCTGCGCAGATCCATCGCGCTGTACTTGCCGGGAATCTTCGAACGCAGGGTGTACTGGAAAATCTGCCCCAGCCCGGACGTGTTCGGGCCGATTTCCGGGGTGCCGATTCCGTCGGGAATCTGCTCCTTGGCCTTGGCAAGGTTCTGAAACACCAGCTGCCGGGCAAAATAGATATCCGTACCCTCCTTGAACACTACCGTCACGATCGACAGGCCGGTCTTGGAAATCGAACGCACCTCTTCCACGCTCGGCATACTATACATCACTGCC
>JALUUZ010000552.1 GCA_027021095.1 Gammaproteobacteria bacterium | reverse complement strand
TTTAAAGTTAGATTAACGGTTTATACTAATTATCATGGAGCAAAGATTATCACAGCCACACCAAAAGTGAAAAGTAAATTTTCATTGCCGGCGCATATTATTTCGCATTATCTTTGTCATTTGCAAGGCTTTTTATACCACATTTCTGCACTGAACAAAATGCAGTACACAGCCTGCTGCACCAATCTCACTGGTATTTCATCACAGCGTTTATTTTGTACTCAAGACCAGGCCGGCTGCACAGCCCACTGCTTGACCGACACGCTGTCATGCCGCTGATCCTGTGGGAAATATCACGCCAAGAATACCAATCCATATCACCACAAGATGCTTATCAGTTAACACTTTGACAAAGACTTACCGGCATAACCAATACCGATCGTCAATCCACGAAGCCCTTGCCGCGGCGTGTCAATTTTTTCACACCTGGCAACAATGCAGCGGACAGTTGCCGCCCTGCTGTTCATTGACACTGAACGATTGTCAGGATTGATTAAAGGTTGCACATTTTCAACTGGCGGCACAGCGCAAACCGGAGATTCAAGTCCTTATTTTTACGAATGAAATAGATCTGCACCGGGTCACGCCCGTAGTCTTGGCATAATCCTTGTTTATTTTTGAGTCTGAAGTATCCGCACTGCATGGCATTTGGCAACGCGTACGTCAAACCGCTTCACTAAATGCTAAAAGTGTACTATTAATAGTGGTTTATGACCAAGAAACTGGCACAAAGCTATTTACATCCCGGTCAATAATGGCTAGAGTGACACTACTGCGTCTATAAGTAAAACTAATTGTATGCAGAAAATAAGCTTTTGACCGGTGGAACAGCTCAACTATTGATTTGCCTAGTCGAAATAATGACTGGGCACACTGGGAAATCAGCCTGGGGAAACTGTTTAAGACAAACAATAATCACTACAACGTAACTTAAACGTTTAACCTGAATTTTTAGAGGGTGACTGTGGCTAGAATCAGAGTTTTTCTTATCTCCGTTGCATTTGGAGGCTTGTTGGCAAACAATGCTCAGGCAGTGCCGGGCAATCTTGCCGGAGCCAAATATACTGGTGCTGTACACAGCCACTACTCCAAGAAAAAACGCTACCGGCGCCGCTACCGGCGTTACAGCAGAAAGCGCTATCGACGCAGTCGACGTATGAGCTCACGCAGACATTACCGCCGTTACCGGCGACCACGCAGAGTCCGCACTCCACGTTACGTGCGGCCAGGATTGCGCGCACTGCGTGCAACCTCGGTGGCCATTCTCAACCAGAACAATGGCAGCCTGCTCTACGGCAAAAACATCCATCAGCGCCGCTCCATCGCTTCTGTCACCAAGCTGATGACTGCAATGGTGGTTCTCGATGCCAGGTTGCGTCTCGACCAACCGATCCGAATCAGCTATTTCGACAAGGACTTCATCAAGTTTTCACGTTCCCGGCTGCCCGTCGGCGCACTGCTGCGGCGCAAGGATCTATTGTTCATGGCATTGGCCGCATCTGAAAACCGCGCATCACACGCCCTTGCACGCACCTACCCGGGCGGGAAGAAAGCATTCATCCGGGCAATGAACAAGAAAGCCCGCGAGCTTGGCATGACAAACACGCATTTCACTGATTCGTCCGGCCTGTCGGCAAGCAACAAATCGACCGCGGCAGACCTGCTGAAGCTGGTTGCGGCCGCCTATAAATATCCGACGATCCGCGAAATGACCACTACGAGCCGCAGCTGGGCGATCGACCTGAGCAGCGGGCGTATCATCCAGTTCAACAACACCAATCGCCTGGTACGGCGCGGCACCTGGAATATCAACCTCAGCAAGACCGGTTTTATCCGCGAAGCCGGCTACTGCCTGGTCATGCACACCAGCATCCGCAATAAAAATATCATCATGGTGATTTTGAATTCGTCCGGCAAATGGGCCAAGTTCGGCGATGCCAACCGGGTGCGCAAATGGCTGACTGGGAAATATGCGTCATTCAGGAGTGCGGCATCGAAATACTGAGCGGCGCTGTGACATGGTCAAGTCTTAACGGACACCCCAGTTAAGCCACATAGACCATATAACCATTTTTTTATTGGCGTTGGGTACCATGCCTGCGTGCTCCTCGGTCGCGAAAGCCACCCAGGCCGCACCCTTGCTCTGTCTCGCGGCGAACGGTGGTGAGAAAGGCGGGCTAGGACTCATCACATTCGATCAAGCTGCGCTGTATCAATCCGAACACCCGCCGCTCTCCAGTAAAATACCAGCCAAGCTGTATACCGCATTGCAGGCAATGGGCAAACTGCCAACGGTAATTCTGGAACCACGAGTGCTCGTAGGTCGGAACACCGCTGGCCACACATCCAGGTGCCGGATCAAAACAACGGAAATAGAAAGCCTGGCCTGCCGGGTTGGTACGGTAATGTACCGACGCACCGTTGAACTCGACCTGGCTTGCTGCCGTGGCGATCAGTGAGCGGCAGTTCGCACAGCAAAAACACCTGCCGCCTTTGTCCGTTTGCCTGTCGCTGGTCTCCTGGTCATGGCCTGGCATCCCTCTGTCTGGAAGGGTGCCGGCGTCAAACAAAACCTGGCTGTACAGCAGCATTCGCATTGGGCAGTCCTCCCGTCCGGCATTCCCCGAACAACGCTCTGTAGCAGACGTTTATTTATATTGAACATCATGGCCGTACTGCTGTGACCGGTATCACAGAATGCAGCTGGTTCAATCCATTACTATTTATACATTTTCATCAGCCGGCAGCTTGGCCGGCAATACCCGATAATAAATGCGTAAATCTGCACAATATGATAGGCTTGTTTCTCTCGATTTACCAACAACCTGTCATAAAGACTTGAGGAGTTCAACATGGAATTTGTGCGAAAATTAGCAAAACCCCTGGCCCCGGTCATCAGCTTTGCAATGTTGCTGATGTCGTTCGCCATGCCGGTCGCCAATGCCAAGGTCGTGACCACCCAGACGATACTGGACCACGCCAAGGTCAAACAGGAACGCAAACGTCTGCGTGACTTCTATACCCGCAAGGATGTCAAATCGGCTTTACAGAAATATGGGCTTACCGCGACTGAAGCACAGGCACGTATCGACAGTATGTCGGACCAGCAGGTACTGCTCGTCGCTCAACGAATCGATAAAATGCCCGCCGGTGCCGGGGTAGGCGAAGCGGTACTGGTGGTGTTCCTGGTATTGATCATTCTGGAACTGCTGCACATTACCAATATCTTTTCGTTTATCTAGTCGTCCAGGCAACGATGCGTAAACACGACGATGGTACCGGTATAAGCACTGCAGCGGCTTCCACTGCAGTGCAGAAAAAACCATGCTGGAACGGGCCGCTGCTGGTATTGATCCTGGCAGCAGGCCTGCTGTCGTCATGCGCGACCCCGCAACTGAAACAGATGCGCAGAACCGGCGTAGAAGTACCGGTGCAGACTGAACTGGACAAAACCCCGTTCCACCCACAGAAAAAATACCAATGCGGACCAGCAGCCATCGCGACGGTGCTTGAATTCAACCAGCGCCGGGTATCACTGGCCGACATCGCCAGCAAAGTCTACCTGCCTGGACGCAAGGGCAGCCTGCAGACCGATATGCTGTCATCGATCAGCCGGTACGGCCTGCTGGCCTATCGCCTGGCACCACGTTATCCTGACCTGCTGACGGAGGTCGCCAACGGCACACCGGTGGTCGTACTGCAAAACCTGGGGATCAAGTGGCTGCCCAAGTGGCACTATGCCGTCGTCATCGGCTACGACCTGAAAAAAGAAAAAATCTTCTTGCGCTCAGGCACCGACCGGCGGCGTGTCACCTCGATGAAACTGTTCGAACGCACCTGGAAACGGTCCGGCTACTGGGGATTCCTGGTACTCAAACCCGGCCGGTTGCCGTCGACGGCAAAACCGCTGCCGTATCTCAATGCCGCCGTGGCGCTGGAACGTGCAAACAAGCCGGCCGCAGCACTTGCCAGTTACCAGGCCGCCGCGAAACGCTGGCCGAACAACCTGCTGGTACGGATCGCACTGGCCAACAGTTACTACTCGCAGAAAAACTACGTCTTGGCGGAACAGGAATACCGCGGCATCATCAAGAAATTTTCCAACGCGGCCGACGCGTACAACAATCTCGCCAGCCTGCTGCTGGAACAGAAACGCGTACAGGAAGCGGCCAGGTATTCGAAAAAAGCGATCAGTATCGGCGGCAAGAACATCATGGTGTACCGCCAGACATTGGCCGAGATCACCCGGCTCCAGCAAACCAGTAAGCTTTGAACGAGGCTGAAAAACTGCGCTATGCCAGCGGCCAGGTCTGTAATGGCCGGTAACACACACCCCGGTCAACGGCGACCGACTCGAGCAGTGAAAAACCTTCGACTTTCCAGTCGATGACCGGGCTGACCGCAGGAAGACGAAAACCCCTTCCGGATCCTGCACTGCGCGCCACTTTTCGATACAGCGACACGTGTGGCGTAAACGGCCGCGAATCGGCCTGATAACCACACTGCTGCAGCCGCTGGCCAAGTCCCTCGACCAGTGCCAGCAAGGACTCAGGCAAGCGCGTACAGCCCAGCCACAACAGACCAGGTTTTGGAAACAGGCCGAACTTATCGCATCGCAGTGTAAAACCGCCAAGTGCGAGTCCAGTCGCTGCCCGCTGGTAACAATCCAGCGTGCCGGCGGGCGTGTTGCCAAGAAAATGCAGTGTCAGGTGGTAGTTCGCCGGTGGGATCCTGCGCCCTGTTACCGCAAGCTGTGCCAGGCAGCAGCTTATCTGCTGCCGCACGCGTGGACCGGGCCAAAGGGCAAAAAATACCCGCCTCTGTTGTCGTACGTCTACCATCAGCACATTAAACCTGTCTCGAAGTCAGGTGATACAATGATTCAAACCGACACTTGACTGTTACATTTTGGACAAGACTACACTATAGTTCAATCAACTATGCCGTTATCCCGATTTCACCCTGCCACCGCCACCTGGTTCAGCCAGCGGTTCGACGCCCCTACCGAGGTGCAGTCCCAGTCATGGCCGGTGATCCACCAGCGCCAACACCTGCTGATTTCTGCACCGACCGGGGCCGGCAAGACACTGGCCGCATTCCTGACCGTGGTCGATGACCTGGTCCAACGCGGGCTGGGTGACGGCTTGGAGAGAAAAACCAGCGTTTTGTATGTCTCGCCGCTCAAGGCGTTGTCCAACGACATTCAGAAAAACCTGCAAGAGCCGCTGCAGGGCATCAATGCCGCGCTGACGGCGCTTGGAGCACAACCGGTCGAGATCGAAGCACTGGTCAGAACCGGCGACACTCCACAAAGTGAACGTAACCGGATGCGACGTAAACCGCCGCATATCATCGCCACGACTCCTGAATCCCTGTATATCATGCTGTCTTCAGAATCAGGCCGCAAACTCCTGGCCAGCGTCGAAACAGTCATCGTCGATGAAATTCACGCACTGGCCGGCAACAAGCGCGGTGCGCACCTGAGCCTGTCACTGGAACGGCTGAGTGCCAACTGTCAGCAGCCTCCGGTGCGGATCGGCCTGTCGGCGACACAGAAGCCGATCGGAGAGATGGCGATGTTTCTGATCGGCAACAGCACTGACGAATGCAACATCGTCAATACCGGTCACCTGCGTGAACGCGACCTTTCGATCGAAACCACCGCCTCGCCGCTCGAAGCGGTGATGGCCAACGAAGTCTGGTCGGAAATCTACGACAGCCTGGCACAACAGATCAATGAACACAACACCACGTTGATCTTTGTCAACACACGCCGCCTGGCAGAACGTGCGTCGCATGCGCTGGCGCAGCGCCTGGGTGCCGACAGCGTTACCGCCCACCATGGCAGCCTGG
>JALUUZ010000551.1 GCA_027021095.1 Gammaproteobacteria bacterium | reverse complement strand
CAAGTATGAGAGCCTCGATGACGATTCGATGGTTCAGTTCAAGCTCGACAGCAGCAGCAGGGTATACCGTTTTCGCAGCGGTAAGAGCTATTTCCGGGCGTTCAGGCTTCCTGCTTACACCAGGCCGTACCGCATCAATGTGAAAAGCTATATCGTCAGGCGCCGTGGCAGGAGTGGGCGTGTGCTGATCAAACCGGTATTCATGTTTCTCGACAAGCGCTTTCGCAAGACCCGGATTGCGCAGATCACACCACAGCCAAAAAATGTAGAGCAGGAAAATGTCGAACTCGACGGTTATGTCGAAATCAAGGCGCAAAACAGCAAGGATCGCTACCTGTTGTTGTACACGACCAGCGAGATGACGAAAGACAGTTTCAAATATCGTAAGCCGCATGTTCTGATCCCGGTACATGTGGGCAGCAGCACTACGGTCATTACGATGAAAGAACGTGTCTATCCTGTTCCTTTTGGCTACCAGGGTAAGATCAGTCTGTCGATTTCGTATCCGTAGAGGTCAGCGATACGGGTTTTCGTTGAATCGTGGCGATGACTGCGTAGTGGTCGGAAATGTTTTGCTTGAGTATCGTTTCTGATTTCAGCTGCAGTCCGTGTGAAACGAGGATCCAGTCCAGCCGGGTACCGGCGCTCGGGAAGGTTACCTGCCTGCCGGCGGCCGGCTTGATACCCTTGAAACCCTGTTGAATCAACAGGCGATAGAGTCCTTCTTTCTCTTGGCGCCAGTCGACATTGAAGTCTCCCATCAGTATGGTGGGCCTGTTGCGTTGGCGCAGGAAAGCCAGCATCTTTTCGAGCTGCTGCCGACGGATCGCATGCCGCGAGTAATCCAGGTGTACCGAGACCAGGTCAACCTTGAAGTCCGGGTCGCCGGGCCAGCCGATAGTCGTGATAACAAAACCTTTGCTGAATGTTGGAGGAGAAGGCTTGAACACGTAGGAATAGGAATCGTGCGGTGCATGGCGTGTCAGCAGCGCGGTGCCGTAGCGGATTTTAAGGCCGTCGACATGCAGTCCGTGTAGGGAGTAAGGCAGCCTGGCCTGCGCGGCGAGGAAGCTGATATGGTCGAAATGACCACTCCAGAAGGACACGTGGTCCGCCTCCTGCAGCGCGACGGCATCCAGCCTGTAGGTCTTGATCACTGCGGCGATCTTTGCCAGGTTGCGCCGGATGGTCTGTCGGCCGAGAAAAATCTGGTTCAGCGAATCCCTGCGTCCATGTGCCAGGTTCAGGGTCATCACCTGCAGTGTGCCGGCCGGCCTGGCAGTGCCGGGAACTGGCGTTTTCGTGGTGTCCGCCTGGTGATGGACCCGCGCCGTGATCTGCTGGCTGGTGCCCGAGGTAATCCAGGTCGTCAGTGATGCCAGCAGCAATACAGACAGTACGAGACAGGCGCTGTACAGCAGAAATTTTCTGAGCCGCCTCATGTGCTACCTGGCCGAAGTCTTCTGTTTCCTGCCAGCTGCCTTGCGCCGGCGCTCAGTGCGTTTGCCGGTCTTTTTTGTACGTACAAGCTGACTGGCAAAGAACCGTGTATAGCGATGTGTCTTGCCCAGTCCCTTGGTGGAAATTGCGAGCCCATGTTTGAAGTTCGCACGTGCTTTTCTGGTGTCGCCTTTTTTCTTGTAGGCCAGCCCGAGGTAGCGATAGCTGAGTATGGTGCTGGGATGCAAAGGACGCAATTTATCGAGGCGGATCGCCAGGGCACGCTGGTGGTAGCGTATCGACTGTTCAGCCTGTCCCTTGCGCCCGTAAGCGACCCCCAGGTTGCTGTAGGCGGTGGCGACTTCCGGGTGCTTGTCGCCAAGTGCCTGGCGTAACAGCGGCAGCCCTTTACGGTAATACGTGATCGCATCATCGTACTTGCGCTGGTGCAGGTAGGCGGTGCCGAGGTTGATATAACTGCGTGCCAGCTTGTGCTGTGGCCCTGGTTTTCTGTTTGTATCACTTGTACCGCTGGCCTTTTTCTTCTGCGCCGATATGCCGGGAGCCCGGGCTTTGAGTTGAACGGTCAGCGCTTTTTTGTGATACAACGCCGCCTTGTCATGCTGATGCTGTTTCTGGTAGGCCAGCCCAAGATTACTGTAGCTGCTCGCCAGCATCGGGTGGTCGGAACCGAGCACGCTGCGTTTGATCTCGATGGCATTCTGCAGCAGCGTGATAGCGGTGCTGTAGTCAGCCTTGTTCAGATGGGCGATTGCCTTGTTGTTATAGATATTGGCCATGACCAGCCGTACCGGGACCGCGGTTGCAGGTTTCGGTTTTTTCTTTTTTGGCAGGACGAAGGCAAACAGCCTTTTCTTTTTCTTGGGCCTGGCCTGCCGTTGCTTGATCGCCTGGCTGATGGACGTCAGTGCATTGGCATAGTGGGCGATGGCCTTGTCGCGGTTGCCTCGGCGCTCATAGGCAAGCCCCAGCGCATTGTGAGCGATCGCGATATTCAGATGATCCGGCGGGGTCGATTTACTTGCAAAATTCAATGCCTGGTGGAAGTAGGACACGGCCTTGCTGTATTCACCTCGCCGGTACAGCTTGTTACCTGTGGAAAAAAAGGCATTGGCACGGCTGCCGTTCGAGGCGGTTTCGGCCAGGCTGGCTGGTACGACCAGTATTGCTGCAAATACCAAAAGAGTTAATTTGAACATGACGAACTGTAGAGTATTTTCCCGCTTCCCGTTGATAATTAGACCACGAATCAGCATCCAAGTCTAATCCAGCACGCATTTCCCACCCCGTTCGTCGCGAGACGGCGCAAGGGAGCGCCATTGGGCCGTCGCAGTAGAAGGGGGGTGAGCAATGCGGGCTAGCGCCGTACCTGTTTTTGTCGGGTTTTGCACTGTCTCGAGGACTTTGCGTGGTATGATTTACCACGCATGGGTCTGTGGTGTGGCTGGTGTTCGGGTACCAAGTGCCGTTTCCCTCGCCCGATCAGGTCTGCGCGGCCCATTTCTTTCAATGCCTCGCGAAGGATCGGCCAGTTGTCCGGGTCGTGGTAGCGCAGGAAGGCCTTGTGCAGCCGGCGCTGCCGGCCTGCCTTGACAGTGATGACCTGCTCATAGTCTTTGCCGGTTTTCCGCAACGGGTTTCTGCCGGTGTAGTACATCGCTGATGCCAGTGCCAGCGGCGCAGCCAGAAAGGACTGGACCTGGTCCGGGCGGAAATCGTTGCGTTTGAGCCACAGCGCCAGGTTCAGCATGTCCTGGTTCGTGGTGCCCGGGTGGGCGGCGATAAAGTAGGGAATCAGGTATTGTTCCTTACCCGCTTCAGCGGAGAACCTGTCGAACATCTTTTTAAACTGATCGTAGGTGCCTATGCCGGGTTTCATCATCTTGCTCAACGGCCCGGGCTCAGTGTGTTCCGGCGCAATCTTCAGGTAGCCGCCGACATGATGCATCACCAGTTCGCGCACGTATTCCGGCGAACGTACCGCAAGATCGTAACGCAGGCCGGAGGCGATGAATACTTTTTTGATGCCGGGCAATGCACGTGCGCGCTTGTACAGCCTGATCAGCGGCTTGTGGCTGGTATTGAGGTTGCTGCAGATCTTCGGGTAGACACAGGAAAGTCTGCGGCAGGCTGCTTCGACGGTTTTGTCCTTGCACTTGAGCTCATACATGTTGGCGGTCGGGCCGCCCAGGTCGGAGATATGGCCCTTGAAGCCGGGTGTCGTATCGCGGATCGTTTCGATTTCACGAATGATCGAGTCTTCCGACCGGCTTTGGATGATCCGGCCTTCGTGTTCGGTGATCGAACAGAACGTACAGCCGCCAAAGCAACCACGCATTATGTTGACTGAATGGCGTATCATCTCCCAGGCCGGAATCCGTGCGCCGTCGTAGGCGGGGTGTGGTTGTCTCGAGTAGGGCAGTTCGTAGACCCGGTCGAGTTCTTCGGTCGACAGTGGAACCGGTGGCGGATTGAGCCAGACGAAACGGTCGCCGTGTTTCTGGATCATCGCCCGCGCATTGCCGGGGTTGGTTTCCAGGTGGAAGACACGTGAAGCGTGGGCGTAGAGCGCCTTGTTGCTGCTGACCTGGGTATAGGACGGCAGCCGTATCACCGTTTTCTCGCGTACGAGCCGCGGTTTGGTCTTGCCAGGCCAGGACTGTGCAGGCACGATACTGGCTGTTTGCGAGTCGCCCGGGCGCGTGTTGTCGTTCGTACCGGCGCAGCGGGTAGTGTCGGCGTAAGGATCGGGCAGGCGTTCGACACGCCCTGGCTTGTCGATCCGGGTCGAATCGATCACGGCCCAATCGGCAGGAAGGGCCGTGGTCATCAACGCGGTACCGCGGATGTCTTTGATTTCGCTGATCGGCTCACCCTTGGCAAGGCGATGTGCAAGCTCGACGATCGCCCGTTCGGCATTGCCGAAGACCAGCAGGTCGGCCTTCGAGTCCGGCAGGATGGAACGCCGGACCTTGTCCGACCAGTAGTCGTAATGTGCGATCCGGCGCAGGCTGGCCTCGATCCCGCCGATGACGACCGGTACATCGTTGAATGCCTCGCGCACGCGCTGTGCGTAAACGATAACCGAGCGGTCGGGCCGCTTTCCTGGCTCGGCATTCGGTGTGTAGGCATCATCACGGCGGATCCGGCGGTCAGCGGTATAACGGTTGACCATCGAATCCATGTTGCCTGCAGTGATGCCGAAAAACAGGTTGGGTTTTCCCAGTACCGTGAAATCCTCTTTGTCACGCCAGTCGGGCTGCGAAATAATGCCTACCCGGAATCCCTGGGCTTCGAGCAGCCGCCCGATCAGCGCCATACCGAAACTCGGGTGATCGATATAGGCATCACCGGTAACGATGATGATATCGCAACTGTCCCAGCCAAGCTGATCCATTTCGTCGCGGTGCATTGGCAGTACAGGAGCGATACCAAAACGTTTTGCCCAGTAGCGGCGGTAGGAAAAAAGCTTGGGAGTCGCGTTCATGCCGGGTATTATGGGGCAGGCCGTGAATCGGCGCAAACGGTATCCATGTAATACCAACATAGTTTATAGTGGGATTGTCGGCGTACCGGTACGCAGTACAGCAGTCACCGCGGGACTAGCCCGCATTTCTTACCACCGTTCGTCGCGAGACGGAGCAAGGGTGCGGCATGGGTGGCTTTCGCGACCGAGGAGCGCGCAGGCAAGTAGGGTGCGTTGTACGCACCGCCACCACGACAAAGCGCATCGCATCACGCGAAGATGCTTTGCTAGCACGCCGACAGAGCGAAAGCCAGCCAGGGCGTGCCATGGTTTTGAACAATACACCCCGCTCCCGTGGTGATGGTGTGCGAAGCACACCAAAGGATTTACGGTAAAGCAATATCGTGTGTAGAAGAATCGCCACTTGACACCATTTGTTTTACCTTGGTGTTGGTGCGTACAACGCACCCTACTTTGTCGTGACGGTGCACGCAGTGCACCAAAGGATTTAACGGTAAAGCAATATCGTGTGTAGAAGAATCGCCACGTGATACCATTTGTTTTACCTTGGTGTTGGTGCGTACAATACACCCTACCTTGTCGTGACGGTGCACGCAGTGCACCAAAGGATTTAACGGTAAAGCAATATCATGCACAAAAGTAGGGTGCGTTATACGCACCACACGTTATACGCACCATCGCGCCGTCGCAGTAGAAGGGTGGTGAGAAATGCAGGCTAGAGGGGAAGAGCCCGCATTACAGCCGCAGCCAGCCCGCAGCCAGTCTTGGAGCGTGAATGCTGTAGCGGCCTCGGTCGCAGCGTAGCGCGAAACGCTGACGTGGTTTACCGAAGATGTTCTGTTGAATGATCTCGACTTCCCGCGCGCCGACGTGAGTGATTATTCCCATGTGGCCGTATTGTGTGTCACAGAACACGAGAATA
>JALUUZ010000550.1 GCA_027021095.1 Gammaproteobacteria bacterium | reverse complement strand
ATCGATAAACGGCTCGAGCAATGCCACGATCCCTTCACGCACGGGGTAAGGTGTCTTGGCCGCCGAGTGGGCGATCGCTGCTGAACCGATCCCGGCCTCGTTCGAGAAAGCCGCACGCTGGAACCCCATGACCATCACGCCGATGATCCCGCCGAAACCAGCCTCCTGCGTAAAGGCGCCCTTTATAATACTGATGAATGCCGCCGGCACCGCGGTGATATTGGTGCCGATGATCCACAGGCAGGCGGACACATAGATCACGACCATCAACGGGACGATCGCTTCTGCCGTGTGCGCGATCCGGCGCAGGCCGCCGATGATCACGACCCCGACCAGCACGGCCAGCACCACACCGTAAATAATGCTGTATTCATGGAAATTCCCCTTGGTTGCCGGCACCAGCTCGGCCAGTGTGCTTTTGACCACCCCCATCGACTGGCTGACCTGGAAGGCGTTACCGCCGCCAAGGCATGCCCCGATCAGAAAGATCGAAAACAGGATCGCCAGCACCTTGCCCAGCCCGCCCAGGCCGTATTCCTTGAACCCGCGTGACAGGTACTCCATCGCACCACCCATGATCTTGCCATCCGGACGCACCTCACGGTACATCTGCGCCGCGGTGGCCTCGGCAAACTTGGAAGTCATTCCCAGGAAGCCGGCGATAATCATCCAGAAGGTCGCGCCAGGCCCGCCGATCCCGATCGCGATGGCGACCCCGGCGATGTTGCCGAGGCCGACCGTGGCCGACAGCGCGGTACTCAGCGCCTGGAAATGAGTCACCTCACCGACATCCCCTTTCCTGCTGTACTTGCCGCGGACCACGCGGATCGCATGGCGGAATACCCGCAGGTTGATAAACCCCATGCGCAACGTAAAATACACCGCGCCGAGCACCAGCCAGAAGATCATAAACGGGATCTTGACCACCTCGCCCTTGCTGTTCTTGATCGTACCAAACGCTATGTCAAAGAAAAACGCCGCGCCCAGGTAGCCGTTGATCTTCTTGAAACCAGCCTCGATCGAAGCCCGGATCTCTTTCATCGCCGTCGTCTTGCCCTCGGCCTGCTTGACCGCAACGCTCTTCGCGGCCTCGTCGGCACTGAAACCGACCGCGGGCAGCATGGCTATAACACAAAACACGACTGTCACACACAGGTTTTTTATTCTCATCTATCCATCCTCAAGCTGGTCTGTCTTTGCCGTTTTGCTGATTTTAGTCTGCCTGACCATAAACCGGGTTCAATTTGTTATTTTCTTTTAACTTCAAGCTAATCTCAAGACCTGGTTCGGCAGCTAAACAGGGTTTTTTGCCGGCATTTCTGTATAATAGCCAAATGGCTGGGAAAAAGAAAAAAAAATCAACCGATTCGAATACCATCGTGGTCAATAAAAAGGCCCGTTTCGATTATTTTATCGAACAGACCTTCGAGGCCGGCCTGGTGCTGGAAGGCTGGGAGGTCAAATCACTGCGCGCAGGAAGTGTACAGCTCCAGGATACCTATATATTGATCAAGGACGGTGAAGCCTGGCTGCTGGGCTGCGTGATCAATCCGCTGCCCACGGTGTCGACACACTTCACCCCGGATAAAACAAGAACGCGTAAGCTACTGTTACACAAGGAAGAAATCGACAAGCTCGCTGGTGCGACCGAACGCAAGGGGATGGCCGTGGTGGCACTGCGGCTGTACTGGAAAAAAGGCCGGGTCAAGCTCGAAATCGGCACCGCCAAAGGCAAGAAAGCCTACGACAAGCGCGCCACACAGAAAGACCGTGACTGGCAGCGCGACAAGGCACGGATCATGAAAACCGGCTAACCCGCATTGCTTTTCCGACCGTTTGCAGCCAACAGGGGCGAAATGACTCGTAGAGCGAAATTACTTGTGGCCTGAAATTGAAAAACCACTATAATGACCCCATATTCACCCTGACACCGGGAGTTTTGACACGGGAGTTTTGGGGGCGACATGGCTTCGACGTGGATTACAAAACCCAAGGTGCATGCCGAGGAACAGATCACCTCGTAAATCCAGCTGTAAACTTTATAGTTGCCAACGACGACAACTACGCATTAGCAGCTTAAAAACCTGCGTAATGCCCTCTGCCTGAGCCGTGCTTGTGCGCTCAGATCACAGGGGTCACCTACACAAGCTCGCGATGAAGCTCGTCCGGGGTGGAGTCGTTAAAACCTTACCGGAATCGCTGGCTGTCATCCCTGCCCGTCGGGCAGCAGTCAGTTAAAACAATAGACGGAATAAGCATGTAGAGCCGAGGGCGGAGAATTTGCGGACGCGGGTTCGATTCCCGCCGCCTCCACCAAACACAAAGGGCCGCCGCAAGGTGGCCCTTTTTGTTTGGTGGTGGGTGGTGTGGATGAGAGCCCGCGTAGCGCGGGTTGCCGGAGCGAAGCGTAGGTACACTTGATGGACCTCCGCCAGGAGGTCCTAAGTGTCGATTCCCGCCGCCTCCACCAATTAAAAAAGATAACCCGCCTCCCCAAGTCATTCTCCGGGGTGGCGGGTTTTTCTCTATTTGTCCCCGGGTTCTCTGTTTCTTTCGAAGGAGGTCCGGGGGTTGTCCGGTATCACATCACGCGAAGAGGCTTTGACACGCTGGCTCGCCAACCGAGCGAAAGCCAGCCAGTATGAAAGGTTCTGTTATGGAAACTTTCCCAACAAAATCACTATTTACTATTGCGATTATAAAAAAAGACATTGTATAGAGGACCTATCAAACCTTGGTCTGGGAGATCCAAAGTAAATCATTGAGCTTCGAAAGTAAAAATCCATTTTAAAAACAAAAAATAACGTGCTAACCTAAAGTCATAATGGCAAAAAAGTACATAGCGCTAATACGCAGTTCAAGCAGACCCACAGGCATTCGCTTCGCCCCAGTATAACCACCAAAGGCACGCTGCGCTTCGGTCTGCTTAATTAAACATTATGTGCGCAGTAGAAGAGGAAAGAGTCATGAGTACAGCTAAAGAAGAAGTAAAAGCGCTTCTAGATAAGCTTCCTGACGATTGTTCACTGGAGGATGTCCAATATCACCTCTATGTTGTCGAGAAAATCCATAGAGGGATCGAGCGCACTGCGAAGGAAGGAGTGCTTAGCCAAGATGAAGTAGAAAGGAAGCTCGACAAGTGGACCTCGAAGTAAAGTGGTCGCCTGAGGCAGCGGAAGACCTCGAGTTGATCGCAGAATATATTGCAAGGGATTCTGAGTTTTATGCCCGCGCGGTTGTTACTGAAGTATTGTCGGTTTCTCGGACTATTCGCGAATTCCCTTTGATAGGCCGTATCGTGCCGGAGATTGGTGATGAACATATAAGGGAGCGGTTCATATACAGCTATCGTCTGGTATATCGGATTGAGACTGAGCGAATCCTGGTCGTCGCGGTGATACACGGCAAGCGGCTGCTAGAAAACATCTCAGAACGATTTGAGGGTAGCACATAACAAGTCGCTCCAGCGGCAGAATGTTGTTGCTCCAATGACTGTTTCTCCAGTGCTTCCATCGAAAGATAACGACGGGTGCCCCATTTGTACCCGCGATGTGTCGGAGTCTGGCCGCGACCAATTTCAAATGATTGTTTTCTTTTTGAATGTCCTGAATCTCATTGTTATTAACTTATCAAAAATAACGTTTGCGAAGTAGGGGTCGGAAGCTGGAATCTTCTCGCCCCGATCAAGTAAACAAATAAAAAGCCGACCCTACACCAAACGTGGAAGCCGGCTTTTTTATTTGTGGACGAGTGGTCGGGATAGATGGAACATTTCGGGCTTCATCCTACCGGTCACCACATCATACTTAGGTTTGCACTTTAATAGTGACACTCCTGTGACATAACCATGATCTATTACCAACCCGATGCTATCTTGCGTGCGTTACTATTGGTTGACACACTGACAGGGACACAATCATGAAATTCAGGATCTTGTTTTTATTTATGATTACCAGCAATCTTGCCGGATGCTATTATTCAAACACATTACCGGTCGATGACACACTACACCTGAAAAATGGTATCGAGGGGAAGTGGTTACAGTCCTCGAAAGTGAAAGACACGGATATGAGGTTCTATCTGGAAATCAAGGCAATCGCGAATTCATCCTTTTACGATGTGCATGCAGTGAATGTCGATGACCTGGTTTCTATGAAAGTCGTTTCGACTAAAGAGAAACTAAGGACCGCTATCCAGAATGCGAATAAAACCTACTTCATCGGCTATGTCACCACAATTGGTGAGCGTGAATATCTGTCGTTGCAGAAATTCGATAAACGGCCTAAAAATATTGAAAAGGCATTAGGTTGGAAACGGCGGCGTATGGCATTTGTATACAAAATTGAAATCGATGGCAATCGTCTAGCATTAAGTGGAATATCGAACAATTTTCTTGAGAAAGCGATAAAGAACAAGCAGGTCAATATTGACCGCAGCGGATGTGGTCCGTCAACGATTGAAATCACGGCTGACAATCTTCATAAGCTGATTGCTGAATCAGATGGAACCGCATTTAATGAAAAAGCGCTGTTCAACCGCTTTTAGCATCACGGTTTCGAGCTGGCTTGAGCAATATTTTTGCATACGGTATTATTCTCTTCAGCTACACATTTATCTTTGAACATGGTGGTCTCCTCTGTGGCGTTGAAATTACCCAATTCCAACTGAACCACATGGGCCACCGCCTCTTCAAATGTACGAAAGATATTTTACGTTATCGATAAAGGCCATGAAATCGAGCTTACCAACTGTATCGCCATCAGAGATTGGAAATTTTCCTGATCCAGCATGTCCCATATTGGTTGATCTCGTGTCGGTCAATAAACCCCACCGTATCAACCCTCATAGGCATCGACGCGGACAACTCATCTATGCAAGTCACGGCAGCCTTCAGATTAAGAGTATGGGACCCGTTTTAATGGTTCCGTCCCAATTCGCCATATGGATTCCTCCCGGTATCCCCCACTCAGTAACCGCGGATACGCCAATAGATTACTGCTCCTTGTTTATCGATCCATCCGTCAGTGGCGTCCTGCCGCAACATTCACAACTTTTACATTTGACCACCCTCCTTAAGGAGTTGACCCAAACTGCTGCAAACGGTGATCCATCGGAACAATCAGGTCCGCGTGCACGTTTGAATGCCGTTATACTGGATCAGTTGCAAATGCTTCGACCCGCCCGCGTGGCGCTGCCGATTCCCCACTCGCCACGTATGCATAAACTGGTCGAACATTTTTTTCATCATCCCGACGATCATATCGATCTGCAATTCTGGTCAATGCAGTTATCCATGAGTGTGCGAACCCTCACCCGCAACTTCAGGAAGGAAACAGGCTTGGCACCTGGCCAATGGATCCAGCACCTGAAAGTTCTGAAGGCAATAGAGTTATTGGAAGCCGGCGAATCGGTGAAAACTACTGCATTTGAAGTAGGCTATCAACAACCCAGTGCATTTATCGCCATGTTCAAACGTGTGACCGGACAAACCCCAACTCACTATCTTGCCCCTTAGCCTTATCCTCCAGCCATAAATCAGGCCAGATCGCGTTATTCGATGTCCTTTTCGCGATACCACCGAACAGCGATTTGTGCTCATACTTGGACTGCATAAGAGATCAATGCTGGAGGATTTTCCCATGCTTCGATTTGTATTAGTAACCAGTCTACTTGCGATTTCCCTTGCGCATGCGAAGGATGAGGCGAACATGTATACGTTAAGAACGATGCCAGTTGAACTGGCCTCGAAAGCAGCTTGGCATGCCCTGCTCGATTGCAGAAAAAAAGGTTACTCCGTGGCAGTGGCCGTGGTAGACCGTGGTGGCAACCTCCTGGCGTTTTATCGTGACCGTTTCGCCGGTCCACACACCGTGAAAACCGCGATACGAAAAGCCTGGACGGCAAACAGCTTCCGCCAGAGCACCAGCGA
>JALUUZ010000549.1 GCA_027021095.1 Gammaproteobacteria bacterium | reverse complement strand
GCTTTACACCTGGTAGGGTGCGTTTACGCACCACATCCCGTGTGAATGGCCTTGACCGGTCGTGACAATGCCAACCCCCGCCTGAATGCTCCCGCGGCCCGCAAGCTTTTTTCTGCGCCGCCTCTGGGTCAGCCCGCCTTTCTCACCACCCTTCTACTGCGACGGCCCAATGGCACGCCCTGGCTGGCTTTCACTCTGTCGGCGAGCCAGCGTGTAAAACCCTCTTCGCGTGATGCGATTTGTCGTGGTGGCGGTGCGTACAACGCACCCTACTTGCCTGCGCGCTCCTCGGTCGCGAAAGCCAGCCAGGCCATACCCTTGCTCCGTCTCGCGACGAACGGTGGTGAGCAATGCGGGCTAGCTTTACAACCTGTGCAGGCTGACCTGTTCTTCACTGAAAAGCAGATAACTGGGCGCTGTCTGCCAGTCACCGAGGACGATGCGTGTGGCTTGATGGTTGTCGTATTTTTCTTGATGCTGGTTGAGACGGTGGGTATGACCATGTATCAGGTAGTCTACCTGGTGTTGCCGCAGCGTGTCGAGCACGGTTTTGTGTTCGACATCCATGATTTCGTAGGTTTTCGACTGGCCCTGTTGCAGGCTTTGTTCGCGTATCTGTGCCGCGAGAAGCCGGCGCTGGTCGAGCGATTTAGCCAGTACCTGTTGTTGCCAGGCCGTCGAGCGCACCATTTTCCGGTACTGCTGGTATTGTGTATCGCCGGTGCACAGTGTGTCGCCGTGCATCAGCAGCAGCCTGTGCCCGAACAGTGTAAGGCGGGTTGGATCTTCGATCAGTCGGCATCCAGCTTGTGCAGCAAAGTGTTCGCCGATCAGAAAATCACGGTTGCCGTGCATAAAATACAGGTCCACGCCTGAATCCGATAGTGCACGCAACAGCTGGATGACGGTGCGATTGAACGTTGAGTCGTCATCGTCTCCAAGCCAGACCTCGAACAGGTCGCCAAGAATATACAGGCTGCCGGCGTGGCGTGCCTGACGCTCAAGAAAGTCGGTAAACAGCTGTAGCGTCTTTGGGTCCTGACTGTCGAGGTGGAGGTCAGAGATAAAGAGTACCTGCTCTGTCGCCATGGCTGATCAGATCTGGAGAGTTTCAGGGTTCGGTCAGTCTGCGTTGGGATCGGTTTCGGTACGCAGTTTGATCGATTCGATGATCACGTCTTCTTCCGGTACATCCTGATGTCCGGCACGTGAGGTGGTTTTGACCGCGGCGATGTTGTCGAGTACGTCAGTCCCTTCGATGACCTTGCCGAACACGCAGTAACCCCAGCCCGAGGGAGATTCGCTGGTGAAATCCAGAAAGTCGTTGTTCTTGACATTGATAAAAAACTGCGAGGTCGCGGAATGCGGGTCGGAGGTGCGAGCCATCGCGATCGTGGCATACTCGTTTTTCAGCCCGTTGTTGGCTTCATTGGCGATCGGCGCATTGGTGGGTTTCTGTTTCATTCCCGGCTCGAAGCCGCCACCCTGTACCATGAACCCTTTGATCACCCGATGAAACAGCGTACCATCGAAGTGTCCTGCGGAGGCGTACGCAGCAAAGTTCTCAACGGTTTTCGGGGCTTTGTCTGGGTAAAGTTCGAGCAGCATTTTTCCATGGTTGGTCGTCAGTTCGAATTGCATCGGTTTTCCTTGAATTTCAGGTGAAAGACCCGGCATTATACACCGGATCATTCGCCGCGGCATACCTGCCGACTGCGCATTCGTCGTTTTGTACCTGTGGCCGGTTTCCGGACTATCGGTGGGTTTGCGATCTGTATTATAATCAGCGGCTTTCGACGCCATGCATCGTCGGTATGGAGCAAATCAAAGGAGACATGTTATTTTACTTATAAATCAATTGCTTGCCGGTTATTTTCTGGAGTTCCCGTGCACTGCGGAGCCTGGTCAGCGGCGAGCTCCGGCATCGCTTCGGGAACCGGCTGCAGCTGGGTTGGCAGACCTGATACCGGGGGCTGTCTCATGAAGACACGTTTCGCCCCGAGTCCGACCGGCTACATCCACCTGGGCAATGTCAGGACAGCATTGTTCAACTGGCTTGCAGCCCATGCACAGCAGGGCAGGTTTCTGTTGCGTATCGAAGATACTGACCTGGAACGCAGCGAAACGGTCTACCAGCAGGCGCTGATGGAGGACCTGCGCTGGCTGGGCCTGGACTGGGACGAGGGGCCGGATGCGTCGGGGGATGCGGGGCCGTACCTGCAGTCGGAGCGCTCGGCAGTCTATACCCGGTACTTTGAATTGCTGCAGGAAAAAGGCATGGCTTATCCTTGTTTTTGTACTGCGCAGGAGCTTAGTGTCTCGCGCAAGCTGCAGCGCTCGGCGGGCAGGCCTCCACGCTATGCCGGTACCTGTGCAGGCCTGTCGGCACAGGAGGTCGAGGCAAAAAAACAGCGGGGGTTGCCTTTTACCCTGCGTTTCCGGGTGCCGAGGCAGGGCAGTGTAAGTTTTATCGATGGGGTGCGTGGCAGGCAGGAGTTCAGCTGCCAGGACATCGGGGATTTTATCATTCGTAAATCAGATGGTTCACCGTCGTTTTTTTTCAGCAACGCGATCGATGATGCGTTGATGGGGGTGACCCATGTGCTGCGTGGCGAGGACCATCTGACCAATACCCCCCGGCAGCAGATGCTGCTCGAGGCATTGGAGTTGAAGCCACCGGAGTATGCGCATATCTCGCTGATCGTTGGCGGGGATGGTGCCCCATTGTCGAAGCGCCATGGCAGTAAGAGTGTGCGTGAACTGCGTGAGCAGGGCTACCTGCCGTTGGGGGTGGTCAATTACCTGGCGCGTCTTGGGCACCATTATGAAAACGAAGCGTTTATGAGCATGGAGTCGCTGGCACAGCACTTTCAATTGCAGCATCTCGGCAAAGCACCTGCGCACTTTCAGGAGGAACAGTTGCTGCACTGGCAGCATGAAGCGATTCTGCACGCCGATGACCAGCAGCTGTGGCAGTGGATGAGCCTTGTCGAACGTGACGGCCTGACTATTACTCAGTTGGTTCCGGCTGAAAGGCGCAATGCGTTTGTGCATGCCGTGCGCGACAATCTGACCATGCCGGACGATGCATTGGATTGGGCGGCCAACCTGTTTTGTGAGTCCGGAATCTACGCTGCCGATGCCGAGAACATCATTCGTGAGGCTGGCAGCGGTTTCTTCCAGGCGGCGGTCGCCAGCCTGGCGGATGCGCAGGATCAGTTCAAGTCGTTTGCCGGCGCGGTCGGCACGGCGACGGGAACCAAGGGGAAAAAACTCTATATGCCATTGCGCGCGGCGATTTCCGGTGAACTCTATGCCCAAGGCTGGAACAGTGACTGGGCGCGGGGCCCGCAGATGGCGGTGTTGTGGGAACTGCTGGGCGCTGCGCGCATCAGGCGCAGGCTGGAACTGGCTGCTGCGCTGGCGGCCGGCGGCTGAATCGAAAACAGGGAAGCCTGAAAAAAGATGCTAAAGATCTATAACAGTCTCAGCAAACAAAAAGAAGAATTCGTGCCGATCGAGCCAGGCAGGGTCAGGATGTATGTCTGCGGGATGACAGTCTATGATTATTGTCATCTTGGTCATGCACGGGTGCTGGTGGTGTTCGACGTGATTGCCAGGTACCTGCGCGCACGCGGTTACCAGGTGACCTATGTGCGCAATATCACTGATATCGATGACAAGATTATCGATCGTGCGCAGCAGAACGGCGAAGCCATACAGGCACTGACCGAGCGCTATATCGGCGCGATGCACGAAGACTGCGCCGCACTTGGGGTATTGCCGCCTGATATCGAGCCGCGTGCGACACAATCGATGGATGAGATTATCGGCATGATTGCCAGGCTCGAGGAAAAAGGTTTTACCTACCAGCTTGCGAACGGCGATGTCTATTACGATGTCGCAAAATTCGCGGCGTATGGAAAGCTGTCCGGCCGTCATCTGGATGAGCAGATCGCCGGGAGCCGGGTCGAGCTCGCCGAAGGCAAGAAGAGCCCGGCTGATTTCGTCTTGTGGAAGAGTGCAAAACCGGAAGAGCCCAGCTGGCCGTCCCCTTGGGGGCCGGGACGCCCCGGGTGGCATATCGAGTGTTCAGCGATGTCGACCAGTTGCCTGGGCAATCATTTCGATATCCATGGTGGCGGGATGGATCTGAAGTTTCCGCACCATGAAAACGAGATTGCGCAGACCGAGGCGGCAACCGGCGAGAAGTCTGTCAACTATTGGATTCATAACGGCTTCGTCAACGTCAAAAAGGACGGGGCGGCAGGCGAAGAGTTCGAGAAAATGTCGAAATCGCTGGGTAATTTCTTTACCGTGCGTGAACTGCTCAAGCTTTATCAGCCCGAGGAGATCCGGTTTTTTATACTCAACAGCCATTATCGCAGCCCGTTGAATTATTCACTGGACAATCTCGAAAAAGGCAAGGCGGCGCTGACGACATTGTATACCGCGCTGCGTGACATGAACATTGACCAGGCGGCTGCGTTGAAAGATACTCACTATGCCGAGCAATTCAATCAGGCGATGGACGATGATTTCAATACCGCCGATGCGTTGGCAGTGCTGTTTCAGCTGGCAAAGCAGGTGAACCGCTGCCGGACGACAGAGCCTTCACAGGCCGCGGCGTATGCGCTGGAACTCAAACGGCTGGGCGCGATTCTCGGGTTGCTGCAGGCGGACCCGGTAGACTATCTTCAGCGCGGTTCGGCGGCCGCACCAGGGTTTAAGGACGAGGAAATCGAAGAGTTGATCGTGCAGCGCAATCACGCACGGGATAGACGGGATTTTGCCGAAGCCGATCGTATCCGTGACCTGCTGGCGGAAAAGGGGATCGTGCTCGAAGACGGGGCAGGGGGCACGACCTGGCGCAGGGAATAATATTTGCTTGTTTTTGGGGCACTACAAGGAACTGTTTTTCAGCCAGGCAGTCAATTCAGGAGACCGAAGGTTAAGAGGGTGTTCACTGTCCGCGCAATGGCTTTGTAACCCCCTGATTTCAAATGAGGTTTCCAGGCCATACTTTAGCCCGGGAATCTCTGCTGAACGCAGAGTGTCCTTGTATTCTATAAAACAGGAGCTTGTATCTATGTGGATTCGTAGTGGTATTGTTATAGTGTTGGCAGCCAGTGTCGTGGGCGGCAGTGTGGCGGCCAGCAAGGGGACGATGAAGGAAGACAAAACCCACATCAGGAAGTGGAACAGCTTCGCGGACAAGTTGCTGGCGTTGCATCGAAAACTGATCAAGGGCAGGCAGGTCGAAGTGAAATCGAAGATCGGTGGTTATTCGACACATCCGCGCTATTTCAAGGAAGAGAAATATTACGACAAGAAAACCGGTAAGTTGATCAGCAAGATTCATTGGGAGCGTAAGAACCCAAAGAACCTGCATTCGATCGAGATCTATGTACGTGACAAGCAGGGCAGGATCGTTCGCGACTATTCGGTGACTTACCTGCCGGAGTACCGTAATTCACCGGTGCAGACACTGATCAATTTCCATGGTTACTCGGGCAAGATGCATGGTTTCAGGCAGTTCGATGCCAGTGGTGACCTGATCTACGAACAGTGTGAAGGTATCTACAAAGGCAAGACAGTCGTGCACAGGATGTTCGAGGACATGCTGATCAACGGCGGGCCTCATGCCGAGAAAATCATGGCGTCGGTGCCGTATAAAATGTGTTTCAAAGGGGTGGTCAAAAAGATCGGTAAGGATTTCGAGCCCTATTGAGTGCGCAGTTTTGCTGCTTCGAGTGTATTCTGCAGCAGTATCGCAATCGTCATCGGGCCGACTCCGCCGGGCACCGGGGTAACCCAGGCGGCGCGCTGCATCAGTCCCTCGGACTCGATATCACCGACCAGTTTTCCGTCACTCGTGCGGTTGATGCCGATGTCGATGACGATCGCCCCGGGCCGGACCCATTCCGCCTTGACTATTCCCGGTTTGCCGACCGCGACGACAAGGAGTTCGG
>JALUUZ010000548.1 GCA_027021095.1 Gammaproteobacteria bacterium | reverse complement strand
CTCAAGGAGCACGATCTGGTCGATGAACTGTTTGCCCGGTTGAACGGGCAGATCATGGAGGCAGGCTACATTCCCCGGCAGGGCCAGATCGTCGATGCCAGCATGGTTGCAGCCCCGCGCCAGCGCAACAGCCGTGAAGACAATGCCAGGATCAAGCAAGGCGAGGTGCCGGAAGAGTGGAAAGATAAGCCCAGCATGTTACGGCAGAAGGACCTGGATGCCCGTTGGACGAAGAAGCACGGGCAGACCCATTACGGCTACAAGAACCACGTCAGTATCGACCGCAAGCACAAGTTGATCCGCCACTTCGAAGTCACCGATGCGGCGGTGGCGGACACCCACGTCTTCGACGTGTTGATCGACCTGGGAAATACGAGTGCGGATATCTGGGCCGATGCGGCCTACCGATCGAAGGCCCGCGAACAAACACTCAAGGATAAAGGTTATCGGAGCCACATCCATAGCAAGGGCCGGGTGAACAAGCCGATCTCAGCCTGTCAGCAGCAAGCCAACCGCAAGCGCTCCAAAGTACGTTGTCGGGTGGAACATGTTTTTGCAGCACAGCAAGCGATGGGCGGCAAGTTGGTCAGAACCATCGGTCTGGCCAGAGCGCGAGTGAAGGTGGCACTGACGAACATGGTGTACAACCTGCGCCGTTGGTGCTGGCTGGAGACGGCAGCGGGATGACTCGGTTGTACCACGAGGCAGGAAAAGGTAATTTTGTTTGCGAGAGGGAATGTTGTTCGATACCTGACAAGGACAGGTCAGATGCGAATTTCCGTAAAGCCTCGTTGGCAAGGATGCCGGCGGGGCTTTGTCATGCCTGAAAATGGGTTCTTAGAAGTTCCCTTAAGGCTATTCACAAGATTTTCGTATTTGAGGAAGTCGCCATTTTGGGAAAATTATTTCTGGGTAAAGGGGATATTGCGCGGATTCGGTAGGCGTTGACGCTGGGACCATACGCAAGCATGTAAAATATCAGGAAAAGCGTGAACGCTAGCAACAATAGCGGGGTTTCAGAAAATAATATGAAACTGGGGCAACTTACCAGCCAGCCTTCCAGGAAGACAGGTGTTTACCCCCTTTTTGGGGGCTTAGGGCAAGTCAGCGTTCTATGAACGCGGATGTTCAGTTCTGTTACTGTGACTTTCGCGGAGTGGCAGGACTGCATGAATGCAGGAGGTAGAGTAGCGCATGAAGCTGATGTCGGGGGATCTGTTGGCCTGCGCAAACCAGTGCAAAAATATGATAAAAAAACTTGTCAGTCGCTTTGATACGCCAGTTCATCATGAGCAGATACGAGCGCTGTATCAGCAGTCGCCTTTTGTTTTTCTGGGCATTGTTTTTACCATGTCAGTGGTCACGGTATTTTTCTGGAATAAAGTTGAGCAGACAACATTGCTTGTATGGTTGTTGTCCAATGCCGGTTTGACCATTGCCAGAGTTATTCTGGTTAGGTCATTTCATCGCTTGAAACCAACAGGAGAACAGCTGGTGACGTGGGGGCTGGTATTTGCAGCATCGGCCACACTTTCGGGCATGATATGGGGTTCGATTGCATTCCTTTTTTTATCGCCTTCAGATATAGAAGGACTGCTGTTGATCGCTATCGTGTTGACCGGCATGACGTCTGGCAGTCTGGTTCCGCTTTCCTCATTTATGCCTGCATATTATGGTTTTTGTGTGCCGGCCCTTATTCCCTTTTCGGTAATAATGCTTAACCAGGAAGCTGGCGTTCTGGTTCTTATTGGATATCTTGTGCTTGCTTTTGTTGCTGTAAATTTAGGTTATTCATTTGTTGTTAATCGTAATCTTGCATCATTCATTCGTTTACGTTTTGAGAATCTGGGTCTACTGGAGGATTTGAAGTTACAGAAAAATATTGCCGAACAAGCCAATACCGACAAGTCTCGCTTTCTTGCTGCGACCAGTCATGATTTACGTCAGCCGCTGCATGCCATGGATCTTTATCTTGGCGCACTAAAGAAGTTATTAACTAAGCAAGAGCAGATTCATCTTTTGGAAAAAAGCCAGCAGTCAAGCGCGGCATTATTAACCGTCTCATAATTGTTTGAACGAAAGATCGAACATTGTAAAATGCGCACATGAACATGACAGATGCGCGCA
>JALUUZ010000547.1 GCA_027021095.1 Gammaproteobacteria bacterium | reverse complement strand
GTTCTTGACGATACATTGCTGCGCATACTTGGCCGCCTGATCATACAGGTCATTGAACATAAAAACACTGCTGATCAGCAGGTAGATGCCTTCCAGGTCCTGTTGTTTCAACGCCTGCTTGAACCACTTCACCGCCGCAATGGAATCCCCTTTCCTTGCACACTCCGCACCCTTGCGTATCACCGGGGCGACAGGGGAATCCTGGAACCGGGCCATGATCCTGTCTTCATCGAACTCGCGCATCAACCTGTCCTTGTCGTAGTCCCGTGCATGCTGCCAATGTCCTGCGAGCCAGTCAGCGCCCTCGGCTTCAGGCGCATCGGCAGACCTTTCTTCCTGCGGCGTATCGCCCGGCACATGCCGCCGGGTATCGGTCTCACTCAGATCCTCGATAATCCTCTTCGCATACCTGACACCCTCCTCTGAGCCCGGTTGCGCAGCCATCTTGCCGCTCAGCTTGGAGACACAATAGGACGCCACCGTGGAATCCGCCGACAAGGCCAGCACGATCTCCGAGGCCAGCAGCTTCTGTGTCAGGCAATCACCACATTCATCACTGCTGACGAACAGCAGTTCGACCAGCGCATCAAGAATCTCGAACAACAGCGTCGGCTTGCGGACAAACAACGACTGAAACTCGGATGTGTGGTTATGAAACAAGCCCAGCAACGGCATCAATTCACTCAGCTTGCGCTGTTTCAGTTCAGTACGAAGGCTCATCAACCAGCGCAGTGACACCTCGAATGCCATTGCACCCCCGGCGGTGTTTCTAGTCTCCGGCTGACGGCCAGCCGCCTTCGCGGGGTCGCTGCACTGCTTGCTCAACTCGGCGTTGAACAGCCTGATCCGGTTCACCAGTTCGGGCGAGACCCGGCCCTCCTCGAGGGCGACATGCAACAGGTTGGCCACCTCTTTTTTACTGTTCGTCTGGCATTCCAGCATCGGCAGGCATACCAGCAGGCCACGCGCTGCCCGCAGTTGCATGTCATTGGGATACTTGCCGGCTGCGATCGCCACACCCAAGGCATGGACAAGCCTTGCACAGGACGTCGCCTGCCCCTGCAAACGCCGCGCCAGTGTCTCTGCATCCTTGATCAGCAGATCGATAAACCAGCTCTCGAGAATCAACTGGTTTCTTCCAGTAAACAAAACGGACAACTGTGCACAAAAATCCTCTATTCCCTTGAACAGATTGATCACGACGCCCAGTAAATCGTACAATTTGAATTCAACGTCGTCTTCTGCCACGCGATAGGTGATTCCTTCCGCCTGCAGGGTA
This sequence comes from Gammaproteobacteria bacterium, assembly GCA_027021095.1. Classification (GTDB taxonomy): domain Bacteria; phylum Pseudomonadota; class Gammaproteobacteria; order SZUA-21; family SZUA-21; genus SZUA-21. Next base: position 4,748 of record JALUUZ010000547.1, on the reverse strand, counting down.
AGCAGCTGGCTCGCGGCCTTGTTCGCTATCTTCTTGTTGTCCTGGCGGCAGGCCGTCCTGAGCAGATGGCTGTAGGCCATAAACGCATATTCACCGGACCGGCGGCACTGGTTGACCAGGAATTTTTTAGCGGCGTCGTAGAACAGCACATCCTGTTCAAATTCAAACAGTGTCAGCAATTCTGCGAGCAAGTGACGCGGATAAAGTGTAAGCCCGGAAAACCAGGCCAGTGACTCGAGAAATGCCTGGTTGGAGTCCTCGAGCACCAACTGGTCGACAAAAACCGAGTCGACTATATATTCCCCTATTCTCTGTTGCCAGGATTCGTCCTGCCGGCAGATTTCACCAAGCACCGAGAACAGGCCCGTCGATAATCTGGCGTCTACAGCAAGCCGCGAACAAAAATCCTTTTCCCCCTGCAGCAGCGCGCCGAGCAGCCAGTCAGCACAGTCATAACGATGGCGATTGCGCAGAATATAGATCAGCAACTGGGCGAAATTGTCCACCGCGCCGAAGCAGGTCTCACAGAACTCCACGCTGAGGCTGGCGGAAGTACCCGACAACATGGTGCCTGACGCATTCAGCAACAGGTCTGCATTACCTTGCAACAGCCTGTACACCAGGTTTGATCTGCTGCTGTTCTCGCTGATCAGCAGCTCGAGCAAAAACTGCGACAGGACAAATCCTGTCTTCGGATCCGCCTCGAGCTGATGCACGTAGATTTCGTGCAATCGATCTAGCCAGGGTTCCAGCACGTCCTCCTGCAGCAACTTTCGTGTCAAGCGGATCAGGTATGTAGACAAGTCCGCGGTAAACACACTGCTGCCGGACACAGTCTCCAGTGCCGGAATCTGCGCCGTGGACAATTCTGACCGCGCGATCACCTGTTGCACCTGCCGCTGCCGCTGCACGTCAAGCCGATCGAAAAACGCCAGCGCCATCTCCAGCTGTCCGCTCTCCAGCGCCTTGGCCGCCAGCAGTTCACCATAACGCTCCTGGCGTTCGGTGCTTGCAGCAAGATAGCTCAACAGCTGTTCGATAAATCTGTCATCCACTTGTTGCAGTGACTCCAGCAAGGTCGTGATCAATGTATCGGGAACATCCTGCTCAGGATCTTCGAACAACAGGTCGAAGATAATCGTGATCGCCTGGTTGTCACCACTTTGAATGACCGGCACCAGCTCCTCTGAACGCATGCGCGCGAGCACCGATAAGGCCAATTCACGCAGACGTGGCGAATTCGCCTCGAGCAGCTGCGCCAATACCGTCTCCTCGCGCAGCAACACTGCGCAGCTTACTTTCAAATCGTATTCGCTGGACTGAAGCCCCTGTCTCAACTGTTCATTGATCGTCCTTGCCACGACCTCGTTGGATTCATCCTGCTGGTAATGCTCCGTTTTGGCACACAACGCAGCGATCCAGGGCATCAGCCTCCGGTCGTCAGAATAGAGTTTGACATAGGCTGTATTAAACAGCTTCCTTCCCAACGCGCCGGAAAACCTGTCGGTAAAATACGGCGCCCCTGCGGTACGCCAGTGCGCCAGCGCGGCCAGCGCCTCATCCGCAAACGGTCCCTCACGCATCGCAATATCACAGACACGCTCAACCAGTTCCCCGGCCTGCCGGGCATTGAGTTCCGGGTCATCGAGCTTGAGCAGCGCAATGGTCGCAATATCTTTCAATTCCTGTACACAGGCCTTGGACGATATTTCGATCAGGCTTTCCTCGACCTTGTCATGCACATAAGCAGGTGTCGCTGCCAGTTTTTTTATTTGACGGACGGAAAAAGGAACCTGGCTGAACAGCGCGGTTTCGACGATATCGGTATATTGACGCGCCAGCAGGTGTCTCTGGCACTCCTTGGTGATCGCTACTATCTTATCGATCAGTGCGAACTGATCCTGGTATTTTTGCTGGTAGGCGGTATGCTGCTTGCGGCTGAGTTTTTCCAACTCGATACTCAATGACATCTTCGAGACGGACTTCTTTTTCAGTCCAACTACCGAAGGCACGAGGTCGCTGGCAACGATCACCACTCCGCATTGGCTGCAATACTCGTTGTCATTCGACCACTGTGCACACCATGCACAACGCGATACGGTCTCACAATGACCACCGCATTCGACACACTGCCGCATCGGGTCAGCACTGACCTCCGAAACCGCACCACAACGGGTGCACTGGCGCCTCTTGAATTCCATAGTCGCTGTTGATCTGTATCCGGCTGCAAACGCAAGGTTAACTCATGCTGTTCAAGTCCACGAGGCAAGAGTGTGATTTTTTCTCATTTTATACCAAGGTATTATTGGCAACTATAACGCCCCAAGGACACCGGCCCGCATTGCTCACTCCCCCTCGCAACGCACTGTGCTGCGTCTTGTAGTCCGTCCCGCTGCGAACGATGATGGGCCATGCGGACTGGCCTATCATACCAAAATACCGCCAATAAACGGACTATTTTATCGGCAGCCTGCGTTATTCCAATACTATTTGAATGGTCTATGAAGCAGCGGTACGTAGACTGCGCCGCAACAACAGCAGCAACAGCACGACAGACAACAAGGCCCAGACCGAGACCCAGAAAGATTCCGGCAGCGCGGTAATATTCGCCATGCGCGTATCATCCCCGGAACGCGCGATGCTCAACAATGCCAACGCCGAACGTGTGGAGTTGACCAGTACATAAAGACCAATGAACTGGACGAACAATTGAATATACCTGTTTTGCACAAACCAAAGTGGCACGAAAATCATCAATGAAATCGCGCCCAGGACCAGCCAGCTTTCAGCGTCCCCGACCCACAACACACCACTGAGCAGAATGAACACCAGGATACTGGTCGCCAGCGGGTGCGAGCTCCTGACAACGAACGAAACCGCCAGCAGGTACAGCGCGATACCCACTGCCAGTGCAACACTGTAACCAACTACACCGGACAGGCCCAACAAGGCAAACAGCGCGACCAGCTTCGACCAGGCACTGATCAGCACCAATAACAACACACCGATTGCAAGCCGGTTGGAAACCGTTGCCGTCGAGCTGGCACCAACATACAGCGCCGCACCCCATAGTGACGCGCCTGCGTAACCGGCAAAATTGACCAGAATCTGCCACCCACCCGCATAGTGGCACTCCCCGCCACCATTCAATCGCAAGTGAATTTTTATGATCTCACCACCGGTCAATACCGCCACCAGCCCGTGACTGATCTCATGCAGAAAGGTATCCAGCCAGGAAAACGGCAAATGCAGGTAATGAAAAAGGAAGTTGAACCAGTAGAACTGAACCTTGGGTAACAATGGTAACAGCACCGCCACGGTCACCAGAACCAGAAATCGAAGGGTTGACATATTTGTTGTGCTCGTAAAACAACCTGCAGCCCGCTGACGAATCGGGGCAGAAAACTTTATCAATCGCGCCGGTGATGACCCTGAACGATCTATCCATTTGGTTACAGAAAACACCGGCCAGGCCGGTACCAACCCTAACTATACCAGAATTTACCATCGAATTCGTTGCCTGCCGCCTTTCACCGAACCCGTGAGCAGGTCTCAACATGATCTAGCCCGCATTTCTCACCACCCTTCTACTGCGACGGGCCATGGCACGCCCGGGCTGGCTTTCGCTCTGTCGGCGTGCTCGACATAGTGCCGGCTATGCCTGCGCGCTCCTCGGTCGCGAAAGTCACCCAGGCCGCACCCTTGCTCCGTCTCGCGACGAACGGTGGTAAGAAATGCGGGCTGACCCACCTTTCTCATCACCCTTCTACTGCGACGGCTGCCCAACGCCAAGCACCCGGCAACGTCGTGAAAAAACCCTCTGTTTTCGGGTTTTTATCGATTTTCAAACACTGACAACCCGGATGGTAAAGACTAAACTTCAGTACAACCGGAGAAATCGCGGGGTCATCGCTGCAGGCCATGTACGACTCACTCCAACATTCGCCCAGACGCAGAATATATTTTGCCGCTGCCGCCTTTTTTTTGTCTGCCTTACACGGACTCTCTGGTTATGCAGACACCAGAAAGAACACTGTTCGTGTAGGTATCTACACCAATCCTCCGGTCGTGACCGTCGATGCCAGCCACCGGGCCAGTGGCTTTGCAATCGACATACTCAATGAAATCGCAAAGACCGAGTCCTGGCACCTGCACTACGTACACGGCGATTGGAAACAGATACTTGCGCTGCTGAAAAAAGGCGAGCTCGACCTGGTGGTAGGTATCCCCTACATCAAGTCACTGCAGCAGGATTTTTATTTCGGTCACGAAACGCTGGTCAGCAATTGGGGCGTGGTCTACCGCAATCCGGCAATACGCATCAATTCTGTCTTCGACCTGAAGAACAAGCGCGTTGCAATGGTAAGAGGCAGTGTCTATACCAACGGCCTTTCCAAGCTGCTTGACAAGTTCGACATTCCATTCACCCCTGTCTATACCCAGGACTATGCCAAGGTCCTGGAGGCCGTCGATACCGGGCAGGCCGATGCCGGCGTGACCAACAGGCTGTTCAGCCTGACCCAGGCGGCCAACTATGACGTCATTGCCACGACGATAATCTTCAACCCCGTCGAAGTCAGGTATGCTTCCCCAAAAACCGTGGGCACGGGATTTTTATACAAGATCGACTACAATCTGATCCTGGAAAAAGCCGATCCGAACTCCTACTACTATGCCGCGGTCAAGCGCTGGCTGTCGACGCCTTCCAAAACCGCGTTTTCTCCCTGGCTGATCTGGGCGTTTTTCCT
>JALUUZ010000546.1 GCA_027021095.1 Gammaproteobacteria bacterium | reverse complement strand
GCGAATGCGCCTGCACCAGCTGGACCCGTATGAACAGCAGCACCTGGACAAGTCTCCGCGCAGGACGATTCTGTTGACCAGGCTGGCGGTCTTCTTTATCAAGCGGTTTTTCTATACCTACGCGCGCGCGGTCGGGTTGAAAAATTACCACCTGCCGGACATGGACGAGATTGCACGGATCAGCCACAAGCACTATTACAACGAACTGCGCGGTGGCGAAGGACATATGGAGGTCGGCAAGGTGATCCAGACCTTTGCCAAAAGAAAAGCGCACTTGGTGATCAGTGTCAAACCGTTCGGCTGTATGCCGTCTTCCGGTGTCTCCGATGGTGTGCAGTCGATCATTAGTTCGAAATATCCGGACATCAATTTTCTCGCGATCGAAACCTCGGGCGACGGCGCGGTCAATGTCTACAGCCGCGTACAGATGGCGCTGTTCAAGGCCAGGCAGAAGGCGAAGGACGAATTACAGCAAGCGCTGCACGACAAACGCCTGTCCGAACAAACGCTTCGGCAGAAGCTCGGGCGTGCACGCTATGCGTCCGGCGTCTACTATCCACGCCACCGGGTCGCCGGCACGGCGGCCAACGCGGTTTACGAGCTGACCTGAAGCCACCGCGGCGCGGTAACGGAGTACGGCATCGTTCAGGGCTTGCTGGCAGCGGTGTCAATGGAATGCGGCTGAAGAAGGAGGTGGCGTCCCCGACAGGAGTCGAACCTGTAACCTACGCCTTAGGAGGGCGTCGCGCTATCCAATTGTGCCACGGGGACTCAAGACCAGGTGTCCGGACTGGTTGATACGAGCCAGTATAGCAAAAGATCTCCACCAGGGGTACCACCAGGATCAGGTGGCCTTTTTCGGCCGGATAACGGTAAGATCGGGCTTGTTTCGTCTGCACGAGTTGGGGTAGTGTGTTTGTCTTTATTTAACCAGCTTGGGAAATCAGTGATGAAGCATCGTGCACACAAGTTTTCGATAAAATTCACGGCGGTTCTTGCCGTGTTTGCGCTGGCGGTCTCCTGCAGCAGCCCGGAGTCACAGAGTCAGCGTTTTATCCAGGGAATGATCGCCAACACGACCAAAAAAGCGAAATTACACCAATCCAATCCAAAGTCCCCCTTCAAAGAGATCAAGATCTACCAGGTAGGCCGCACGCTGGGCGTGATCTTCGAGTTTACACTGAAGGATCCGGCGCTGCTGGAAAAGATCGATCCCAAGGTGGTCAAGCAGCGCTACCTGACATTGGTCAAACGCTCTCCCGAAGCAAAGCGCAACGCACTGAAAGAGATGTTCGACCGCGGACTCTATATTCTGTATCGTTACAAAAAGCCCGACGGTCAACTGGGGCTGGAGATCAGGATAGACAAAAACGACAAATGGTAGACGCCGATGCCAGGTGCCGATCGTGTAGAAGCTGCCGACCCGGTGAAGATTTCGATCATCATCCCGGTGCTGAATGAACAGGACACGCTGCCTGGGTTGTTGAAGTGCTTGCAGTCCGCCAGGGCGCGTGGCCATGAAGTGCTGCTGGTGGACGGTGGCAGTGAGGATGACACGCTGGCCCGGGCACAAGGCCTGGTCGACCGGGTAGTGCGCTCAGAGCGCGGCAGGGCGCGGCAGATGAACCTCGGCGCACGCCATGCCAGTGGGCAGGTCTACTGGTTCCTGCATGCCGATGTCATTCTGCCCAATGATGCGCTGGCATTGCTTGCCGCACAAGCCGGAGGCAACAGCCTGTTCTGGGGCCGCTTCGATGTGCGCCTGACAGGCAGGGCCCCGGGTCTGCGCATGGTCGAATGGATGATGAACCTGCGTTCGCGCCTGAGCGGGATCGCGACCGGCGACCAGGGTATCTTCGTCAGCGCACGCCTGTTCCATGCGGTCGGCGGCTATGAGCAGATTCCAATCATGGAGGACATCGCGCTGTCGAAACGGCTGAAGCAGCTGGCCAGGCCGGTCGCCGTGCGCGCCTGCCTGCTGGTCTCCAGCCGGTACTGGGAGCGGCGCGGCCTGTGGCGCACGATCCTGCTGATGTGGTGGATGCGTTTTTCGTATTTTATCGGTATCAGCCCGGCACGCCTGGCGAGGTGGTACAGTGGCTGACCTGCCTTGCAGGCCACTGGCCATCGCCGGTTTTCGGGGCGTGCGCCGTGCGTACCAAATAACGAGCAGCGGATTGTTGTTTGCAGATGGAATACTACAGATCTTTGCCAAGTCGCCCTGTGCAGCCAGGGTCAAGACCCGGCTGGCCGCGGCCATCGGTGTGCAGGCGGCCACGCGGCTGGCCACCGGCTTGATCGTGGAGACGGTACGCCGCCTGGCCGACCGGGAGTTTATGCGTACGGAGCTTTGGTATACCCCGGATCCACGCTGCCCGGTCTTTGCCGCGTTGCGTTTTCGTACTGCACTACGTTTTCGGCCGCAGTGTGGTGCGCAGCTGGGTCAGCGGATGCTGTTTGCGTTGCGCCACGGCTTGGGGCAGGCGGACTACGTCGTGATCGTCGGCACCGATTGTCCGGCGCTGAACAGGCAGTATCTGCAACGCGCTTGCAGCGCATTGCGTGAGGGCACCGAACTGGTCATAGGTCCGGCACGGGATGGCGGCTACGTGCTGCTGGGGACGCGTGTCGCGGACCCGCACCTGTTTCACGGTATTCCCTGGGGCGGCCCCAAGGTGCTGCAAACGACCCTGCAGCGCGCCAGGCGGCTGGGCTGCCGCACGCTGCTGCTCGATCCGCTGGCGGATATCGACCGTGTGCAGGACCTGGCCCGCCTTTCTTACCTGTAGAAGGATCGTCACGCGACATCATATGATTCGTCGCGGTGTTGGTACATGCAATACACCCCGCCTCATCATGATGGTGTGCGCAGCACACCAACGGCCTGTGTCGTTCAGTGCGAACTGACCTTGTTATGGCGGCGGATCATCTCGCGCTGAATATTGGCGATGGTCTGCAGGTAGGCCTTGCGCGCCTCGCCTTCGAGATCGACCAGCATCGCGCCGATATGTGTCGCCGCGGGATGCTCGGTATGCTTGATGTGTTTGACGATCAGCCGGCAGCCGATACGGCCGAGCTGTGGCAGCACGAGCCGGCAATGATTGATCAGGTCGCCGCGTTCGAACGGCAGGTAGTGTTCAAAACTGGCACCTATCCCCGTCTGCGAGATGTCGATGACCTGCCCCGAAATCCCGCCATGGCCTTCGGTCTGCAGTTCGACACTGAACTGCAGGTCATTGGCTACCTGTACGCGGAAGGTTTCACGTTGCTGGTTGTACCAGATGAACTTTGGAAACGACACATGGTATTTACTGATCTGTTCGTCGGTATTGACTTTTTTCAGCTCGGCTTCGAAAGTCAGGCCGGTGCCGGACGACTGGCTGTTGACCTGCAGCGAGCCGATTTTCAACAGCTGCAGGTGGCCTTCCTGCGGGTGCAGCTCGTCGAGCAGCAGTTCGGTCTTGTCCTGGCTGATGTTCAGGATCGCGCTGTTGTAGGTGCCGGGCGCGAGTGGAACGGAAACGCTCAAAAGGGCTTTTTGCTGCTGCAGGCGTTTCAGAAGAGTATAGATAAACTCCTTGTCAGTGATTTTTTCGCCGGTCGCCAAGATAGAATCCGTTGTGCAATGACATAGTTATAGCATAATCCTGATCCAGGGTTTGTAAAGGGAGCGGCACGGCTCAGGCCCAGATCATATGCCCTGTCTCGAACGGGTGGGTCAGCAGCCGGTGGTACGGGTACATGCGTATCTTGTAATATTGCAGGCCGGGCAGCGGCGGTGTGATGTCGAGACCGAACAGGGTCTCGTCGAATTCGTTTGTGCCCTTGGTCAGCAGTTTATGGCAGGTCTCGGCGTGGAATTCACCATTCAGCGATTCCGTACCGAACAAGCATTCGACGACCACGTCGGTATCCTCCAGCCCGTTCAGGTTGACCGAGACCTGGATCGGGATCGTTTCCGACGACTTGATGGCGGCAGGCAGCGCGTGGACGTGTTTTATCGATACGCCAGGCCACAGGCTGGCCACCTTTTTCTTCCATTCGGCGAGTTTGTAGGCATTGGCATAGTTGTCAGCGTGGAACCGTGCATACTGCGCCGCCGCCGGGCCGTAGAATTTTTTGACATAGTCCATGACCATGCGCTGGGCGTTGAACCGCGGAATGATATATTTCATCGATGCCTTGGACATGCGGATCCACTTCTCGGAAAACCCGTTCTCGTTGCGTTGAAAATAGGTCGGGATCACTTCGTGTTCGAGAATGTCCAGCAGCTCGTTGGCTTCCTGGCGGTCACGGTAGGTGTTGTCATACTGCGGGCCGTGCGGCGTGATGCCCCAACCATTGTCATGGTGGTAGCCTTCGCCCCACCAGCCATCGAGAATGCTGAGGTTCAGCGCACCGTTCATGCCGGCTTTTTCACCGGAGGTGCCGCTGGCTTCGAGCGGGTATTCGGGAGTGTTCAGCCACACATCGACACCGGCGACCAGCAGGCGGCCGAGCTGCAGGTCGTAGTTTTCCAGCAGGATGATCTTGCCGCGGAACTCGGCGGATTTCGAGAATTCATGGATGACCTTGATCAGGTGCTGTCCGGGCATGTCGCTGGGGTGGGCCTTGCCGGCAAACAACACGACGACCGGTTTGTCTTTGTCGTTGAGCAGGCGGGCCAGGCGTTCCGGATCCGAGAAAAACAGGGTTGCACGCTTATAGGTCGCGAAGCGGCGTGCAAAGCCCAGCACCAGTGTGTTAGGCAGGTCTTCGGTCAGGTTCTTGATCACCCGGTCGATCTGGGCCTCGCTGTACTGGTGGCGCAGATACTGGGTCTTCACCCGCTGGCAGACTTCGACGATCAGCTCCGCTTTCAGTGACTGGCGCACGCTCCAGAAGTTGTGGTTCGGAATTTCATCGATCCGCTCCCAGTAGTCGACGTTCAGCAGTTCGTTGCGCCAGCTGTTGCCGAAGCGCATGTCGAACACGTTGATCCATTCATGTGCGAGAAAGGTATAGATATGCACCCCGTTGGTGACATAGTCGATCGGGTTTTCTTCCGCGGGCACCTGCGGCCAGATATCGGCTTCCATGCGCGAGGCGACACCGCCGTGGATCCGGCTGACACCATTGTGAAAGCGCGATCCACGCAGCGCCAGGGTAGTCATGTTGAAATGCCCCGGCGATTCGGCACTTTCGCCGAGTGCCAGCAGCTCCTTGTTCGATATATTCAGTTCGTCGACCAGGTTGCGCAGGTAGTGCACCACCATCTCGTGTTCGAAGATGTCATGGCCGGCCGGTACCGGGGTATGGGTCGTAAACACGGTCGAGGCGGCAGTCAGTTCCAGTGCCGCACTGAAATCCATGCCCAGGTTGACATATTCGCGGCAGCGTTCGAGGATCAGGAAGGCCGCATGGCCTTCATTGATATGCCAGACCGTCGGTGAGTGACCGAGCGTGCGCAGGGTCCTGAGTCCGCCGAGGCTGAGGATGATCTCCTGTTGAATACGCGTATTCTTGTCACCACCGTAGAGCTGGTAGGTGATCGAACGATCCTCGTCGGAGTTTTTGTCGATATCCGTGTCCAGCAGGTACAGTGTGATATGCCCTGCCTGGGCATACCAGACCTTGATGTAGACGGTTCTGTCGGCCACCGGGATGGCGGTAATCAATTCATCGCCGTCCTCTGTCGTGACCGGGCGGATGGCCAGTTCATAGAAATTGCTCGGGGTGAAATGAGCGACCTGGTTGCCGTGTGCGTCGATCGACTGGGTGAAATAGCCCTGCCGGTAGAGCAGGCCGACGGCAACGAACGGCAGGTTCAGGTCACTGGCCGCCTTGCAGTGATCGCCTGCAAGAATGCCAAGACCGCCGGAATAGATCGGCAGGCTTTCATGCAGGCCGAACTCGGCACAGAAATAGGCGACCAGGTCCTGCTCCGGGTCCAGGTACTGTTTGATTTCCGGGTCGATCGTCTTTTGGTGGTAGTTGTCGAAGATCGACAGCGCGCGCTGAAACGACTCGATGAACAGCCGGTCCGATGC
>JALUUZ010000545.1 GCA_027021095.1 Gammaproteobacteria bacterium | reverse complement strand
AATTTTTCGCCTATTGTCCGCGACCGGACTTGGCCTTTTGTTTGTCATCGACTGCCTGGCCTCACCTGCAGGAACAGGCCGGGTCAGCAGTCCCGGTAAAGTCGTCCGCATCGGCTGGGTCTACGCAATGGCCAATGCACCACTGATTGTCGCGCAGAAAAAAGGGTTTTTTGCCGAACAGGGCGTCAACGTCAAGCTGACCGCCTACAAAAGCGGGCCCAATGTGCGCCGCGACCTGAAAGCCGGCCGGCTCGACATGGCGTACATCGGCGCGCCGCCTGTCTATCACTGGTATGCCAAGGGGCTGAAGAGCAAAATCATCGCCAAGGTCAATTACGGCCAGGCGGCGGTAATCGTCAATAAAAGTTCGAAGATCGCCAAGATCGAAGACCTGCGCGGCAAGAAATTCGCCGGTGTCAAGGTACGCAGCGGAATGGACGTACTGTTGCGCGGATTCGTACTGGACGAAAAAGCCGGGCTCAATCCCCGCCGTGACTTGAATATCATTACCATGAAGCCCGAAGCAATGGGCACCGCGATCGAGCTTAAGACCGTGTCCGGCGCCTTCAGCTGGGAACCTTTTACCAGCAAATACCTGCTGCGTGGAAAAACCAAGGTGATTCTCGACATCAACAAGGAAATTCCACGCTATCCATGGTACGTGATCATGGCCGTACCTGATGCAATCAAGCATAAACGGCCGGAAATCATCAAAATACTGAAGGCGCACAAAAAGGCGGTCAACTACCTGAACTCCTCGCCTACCGCAGGCAACGACATCATCATCCAGGCCTTCCGGCTGTCCGGTATCAAAAAAGGCAATACAGTGGTTCATTCACCGGAAAAAATACTGAGCCTGGCGCGCCAGCGCCTGGGCTGGCAGGCAAGGCTGACCCGGCGGGACACACGCTTTATTCAGCGGCTGATGAACTATTCCTACAACCTCGGCTACCTGAAACGCAAGCTCGACGTCAACGAGATCGTCGATATCAGCTTTATGTTCGACGCGCTGGTCAACAACTGACCGGCACGCGGGCGAGGGCAGCACTCACGCCAACACCCTCGCCCATCCTCCCCAGCACAGTTCACTGGTGTATGCCCCGTTCCGTGGTAGAATAGCTCCGCTCCGATAACAGACAGGTGAACCCATGCGTTGTTGTACCCATGCAGCCTCTGCAAGCAGGCTGTTTTCTTTTTTTGCGCGCAGCTACCGGCGCCGTTTCCGAAAAAAGGGCTTCGAAAAGTCTCAACGCTTGCTGATCGAGGGCCTGATGCAGCAAGGGATCGATGGCCGCTCGATCCTGGAGATCGGCTGCGGGGTCGGACATTTACACCAAAGCCTGCTGGAGCAGGGTGCGGCCAGGGCTGTCGGCGTCGACCTGGCCCCGGCCATGATCGCCGAGGCCAAAGACTGGGCCTCGCAGCGCGGGCTTTCTGAACGCACCGATTACCATACCGGCGACTTTACACAGCTGGCAGACGAGCTGCCTGACAGTGATATCACACTGCTCGACAAGGTGGTCTGTTGCGACCCTGATGCAGACCGGCTGGTCCACACCTCACTGCAAAAAACCGGGGTCCTGTATGCACTGATCTATCCGCGCAAACGCTGGTACATAAAAACCGGAATCTTTGCCGCCGCGCTGCTGATGAGGCTGCTGCGTTCCGCGTTCCGGCCCTACCTGCACGATCCTGAGCAGATCGAACGCTGGATCTGCGCACAAGGTTTCGACAAAACCTGGGACCGGTACACCGCGGTGTGGCATGTACAGGTTTATCGAAAACAGGAAGGATAGCCCGTATTTCTCACCACCCTTCTACTGCGACGAAGCAATGCCGCGCCTTGGCTGGCTTCGCTTGATCGTGGTGGTGCGTACGACGCACGAGGCTGTGTGAAAACTCAATCCCGTTTTTCAAGGTGGGGATTCCTTGCAATTATTTTCCTTAGATGGGCATTGCATCCCAAGTACGTAACACCAATAAGCCATAATTAGCACTCGAGTGGAAAAATTTTTCAGTGTCATCGAAAATTTCGGAGTTTTCACACAGCCTCGCACCCTACCAATGTAAAGCACTTGGAGATTGCTTGGAGCCTGAATCCCGCGGTCCGGAAGTTTTTTCTGCAACATTGCCTCGCGCAGAGGCGGCGCAGAAAAAAGCTTGCGGACCGCGGGAGCATTCAGGCGGGGGTTGGTATCGTCACGACCTGTTGGCCCTCTCATCGGTGCCGCAACACGATCCCGCTCAGATTCTGTTCCGATCCGAGCTTTCGAATCAAGGAATCCGCCTCGGTTCTATCGAACACAGGCCCGACACGCACCCGGTACATACTGCGATCGACCCGGTTTTCCTCAGCGATAAAGACCTTGTATCCCTGCCTGCCGAGTCTGTTCTTCAGGCGGTTGGCATTGGTGCGCACGCTGAAGCTGGCTACCTGGATCACCCAGTTACGCCTGGCAGGCCGCGCAGCCAATGACCTGCTACGTGAAGTCCTGCTCTTTGACCGCCTGCGCGCCTGCGCGCTGCGCAGTACCCGGCGAGCGGCTGTCTTGGCCCTTTTCCTGGCTGCGGCACGTGCACGTTTTTTCCTTGCCGACGGCAGCTTCCTGCGCACAGCCAGCTTTTCCCTGCGCTGCGGCCCACCTGGACCCTGGTCGTGCCGCGGTGCTGCCTTGTCCGGCTTCTGCTTGACCGGCACGGAGGCCGTCACCGGCGTTGCGGCCTTGCCGTCGAGGGACTCGGTCACGACCTCTGTCTTGCTTTGGTCGCTTGTCTTGTGTTCCGTTTTGTTTTCGGTGTGCTGCGCGATCTCCACGGGGGAGCGCGTGTGTATGTCGAATGCCGACACGTAGGCGGCAAGCACGACTGGAATGGATGCCATCAGGCACACCGAGGTCAGAATGCTGGTATCGAACCTGGAAACCAGCAGCCTGGCAGTCACCCCCGTCAACACGACAGCCACGAACAACGCAATGATGTTCTCGGCAAACATGCTGACGTAGGGTAAAAAGGTCTTGACCAGGATCAATGCAACGATCAACAACGACAAGGAAAGAAGCAAGCCGAAAAACCACCACAGCAACACGCTCTTGTGATAACGATGCGCACGCGTGGCGTAGTAAAACGCGGCAAAGAAACAATACAAGCTGGCGAAGAACGTGTTGCTCACACTGACGCCATAGAGCATGATCCCGGAAGAAGCACTGACGATACTACTGAACGCGATCAGGAACGGAAAAACCAGTGTTCTACTCAATACATTAGTTTTCATAGTCGATTTCATCCTGATTAATAACGCTGCCTGTGAATTCGTGGCGTGTACCCGCACTATGCAGTTATCGAGCCTAAACCGAGGCTGCCAGCAACGAATTCACGGCTGCTTGGCACACCGAAAATACATAAGCAAAATCAACTGGTTAACATGCTCTCGGCGGTGCCGGCAAATGCAATACCTGCATTGATGCGCACAGACAGGGAATCGTACTAAGGGAAAACAGGCGGGTGACGGCAATCGCTGCCGCCGCGGCAGGTCAGACGAACAACATGATCACACCGGTATAAGCATAGAGCTGGTCCCCGGAGATTTCGCCGTTGGCATAGAAACCCACCAATGGGATGTCTCCCAGGATTTCCGCGATGATCTCCAGTTCACGATTGACCTCGCCGAACAGGTGCTGCCCGCGTCCCAGGCAGCTGAAATACAAGGCGCCTTTGATCCGGCTGGAAACACGCTTTTTCAGCTGCTGCAGCATATGGCGCAAATCCTGCTCAGCGGTTTTACGATCACGTTTACAAAACAGAATCGGCGTATTCTTGGTTAATTTCTCTGCGACGCCGATCCACTGGTTGGTGCGGTCAAAACCGGTAAAGTCGCGTACCACGTAGTTACGCATATCACTGCCGGCCAGCGGCAACCCTGCAAAGATATAACCCGTCGTCCGTTGCAGATCTTTCGCCAGCGCCTGGCCGATCTCCTGCTGCAAGACCTTCAGTGCGGGCTGGCCGTCGATTTTTACCGCAATATTGCCTTCACATTCAGTCAGCTGATGCGTCTCACCAAGCGGGGTACAACCCTGCGTCAGCCCGGTCAACACAGGGACTTCCTGTTCGAACAATACCCCCGACAGCTGGCCCTGGACTATGCCATCCGCAAGTTGAAAATGTTCTCCATGTGACGAAGTCAGGCCGCCAAGCAGATAGGTCTCACCATACAACTCCGCAGGCCACCTGAGCAGGTCCTGGATCCGGTTGTTCCGTGCATCACCATGCACGACGGCGATACGCAATCCTTGCTGCCGCCGCCCGGCAAAATCCGCCCTGACTTCATCCGGGGATTGAAAAACCAGGAAACTGTCCTCGGCAAATCCCGCCAGCATGACCGCCATGGCAGGTGAACCGGACAGCTCGCGGCGCTGACAGCAGATTCCCGTCCCGATCGTACCCACCCAATGAGAAATCCCGGTCTGCTCCCTCAGGCCTGCACAGATATCGGCCAGACGACGGTCGAAACCGTCCGTCACATACACGAAACCCAGGTTGGCCTCTTCAGGCACCGGGCCAAGCCGTGCCAGGCAGTCAACGACCGCCTCCTGCCAGAGCGGCTTATTACTGCAACCAACCAGAAATTCCTGCATGACACTGCCTCTGCGAGATACGGCAGACAATAATGAATGCAATCAGAGATGAATGCAACTGCCAAAGGATTTACCGCAAGAAAATACCGTGTGCGGAAGGATGACCACACGGCACGATTCGATTTGTCGTGGCGTTGGTGCGTACGACGCACCCTACCTCTTCGTGACGGTGTGCGAAGCATCTTTGCAACGATGATGCGGTACGGAAGAATCATGTGTAAAAGAATCACCACACGGCACGATTCGATTTGTCGTGGCGTTGGTGCGTACGACGCACCCTACCTCTTCGTGACGGTGTGCGAAGCATCTTTGCAACGATGATGCGGCACGGAAGAATCATGTGTAAAAGAATCACCACACGACACGATTCGATTTGTCGTGGCGTTGGTGCGTACGACGCACCCTACCTCTTCGTGACGGTGTGCGAAGCACACCAAAGGATTTACAGCAAGAAAATATCACACCCCAAAGTAGGGTGCGTTGTACGCACCAACACACCGTGCACACCACACACCGCGCACACCACACACCATACGCTCTCTCAAGCGCTGGCCTTCAAACGCAACTTTACGATCAGGCCGGCGGCCTGCTCCCGCGTATAGAACTTGTTGCCGCGCAGGAAACCCACCACCAGGTCCCGCTGATAGTGATTTCGCTGCCGCAGTTTCTCGGGCAGCCCTTCCAGCACGTGCACTGCCGCCGGTCTTCCGTCCCGGTAAGTGGACAGGTACAGCCTTTCCTCCACCAGGTCATAAAATGCCGGCACAAAGCCAAAATGACCGTTGTGTTCACTGGCACCTCCCGTGTCCCGGTATCGTTCTCTTTCGTCCTGCAGCGCTTTACCGAACGCCTCGTTTCGCAGGATTGAATAACCACCGCCTTGTACATAATACTTCATTTCTCCCTACCCCCCTTTACTGAAACCCGGTCCGGTTCCGATCCGGCACATCAGCCCGGCACAGGCATTGGCTCGCCGGCTGACTCAGACAATCCCCCTAGCCCGCCTTTCTCACCACCCTTCTACTGCGACGGCACAATGGCACGGCCTGGCTGGCTTTCGCTCTGTCGGAGTGCTCGACATAGTGTCGACTATGCCTGCGCGCTCCTCGGTCGCGAAAACCACCCATCCCGCACCCTTGCACCGTCTCGCGACGAGCGGTGGTGAGAAAGGCGGGCTAGTTGTCATACCTGTTGTTATCTGCCTTGGTGAAACCAGGCAAAAACCGCGTCTTTGCCCGGTGCACTGACGGTTCAACAGCGAACCTGTCAGTGTCTCTTTAAAAAAATAGCAACCGGGGACTACAAATCAATGGACAGTTCGCAGGACTATGAATCAGCTCTCAGTAACAGTTCACAAAACATCAAATACCTCGACAGCCTTATTCCGCGAGCAGTTTTTCCACGAT
>JALUUZ010000544.1 GCA_027021095.1 Gammaproteobacteria bacterium | reverse complement strand
CTGCCCGGCCAGCACACCGTGCACCTTGGCCTGTGCCTGGTTCAGCGCCGTGGTCCCGTCACGCACGTCACGCGTACGCTCGCTGGAACTCTTCAGTCCTCTACTGCGCAGCACCCTGCTCATCTCCCTGCGGATATATTCAGAGACCCCTTCGGTCGTGCCGGACTTCAGGCGCCTGGCCAACACGAACAAAATCAGAAAGGACAGTGACAGGCCGACAAACAACACCACCTGCGGCCAGACCCTCGACCCGGCCGTGGTGGAGGCGACTGTACTGCTGTTAGCCGCCACCGTACCGGAACAGGGGCCATTGCTCAGCTTGAACGGGATCTCTCGCCGCTCCAGCGCCTCGATGATATCACTGGAACGAATCGCCCAGAAAGTGCCCTCGGCGATCAGCATACTGCGTTTCTCACTGATCCATTTGCTCCTCGCCTTGGACTGGTTCATGCCCAGTACCCGGCCGCAGTTGTCGAGCAGCGGGCTGCCGCTGTTGCCGGTATTGATCGTGGCATTGTGCTCGAACATCCGTGTTTTCTTTGCGCCTTTTTGCAGCGGAAACTGCTGCTTGATCGAAATAATGCCGTTTTTCAGCACCGGCTCGCCGGTATTGACCGAAACCCCGGAAAAACCAAGCGAATAAACACGCATCCCTTTACTGACATGTGCGCTTTCGCTGTCGGTAAACGTCAGCGGCTTGCGGGTTTTATCGATATCCGGCACCTGCAGAATAGCGATATCGTGCTCGCTTGAATACCACTCGATCTGATAGCTCTTACGATTCTTTGCCCCTTTCCCGCCATCCAGCACATAGGAGGTGTAAAGTGGATTGTCGATATATTGTTTGACCACATGATAATTGGTTACCACGTAACCATTCTTGTTGACCAGTATACCTGTCCCGGTAACCCGGGTCTTGCCGACCTCGGTGACGATCCGGATCACCCCGGAATCCGCATCGCGTGGATCGAACGAAATCGCTGCAAGATCCGCCACTATTATCAGCAGCAGGCACAGTATTACGACCAGATTCTGTTTTGTATGTATCGGCCCCATTCAGTTCATCCCCAAAACGATGGCAGGCCGGTCCCGACCGGAAATCCAGGCTGTATTTCCGATCACACCAGAGATTCGACGCCAACCGGCTGCCAAAGAATTAATTATAATCGGAAACCTTGATAACGTCAGAAGTTCCTGCTAGCCCGCATCAGGTGCAGTCGATGACCAGGACCGTCGCATTGTCCTGGTGTGGGGCGTTTTGGTTCTGGACCTGTTGAAGCAGCGTGTCTGCGCAGTCCTGGCTGCCTGGTGTGGCCAGGCAAATGGACAAGATTTCGTCACTGCTTAGCGTATCGAGACCATCGCTGGCGACCAGGATACGGTCGTGGGCCTGCAACGTGAAAGGCTCTGCATTGATATCGATCAGCTCTATTTTCTCACCCGACAGGCAGCTGAGAATCACATTGCGGTACAGGCTGTTTTCGGCTTCCTCCTTGCTGATCTCACCTTTTGCGTACTGGTCGTCGATAAGCGCTCCAAGACTATGATCTTTATTCAATTTTTCGATCTTCTGCTGCCTGAGCAGGTACAGGTGGCTGTCACCGACACTAGCCCAGACCATGCCACGCTGATCGATCAACACACCGACAAGGGTAGTCGCCATGCCGCCAAGCGCGGTATCTTTTGTGATTGCCTCGGAGATTGCCCGGTTCGAGTCCTGCAAGGCGGCAGACAGCAGCCTGGCGCTCGATTCCCCGGCACGGTACAACTCATCGCTGGTAGTGACGAAATGTTCAACGGCCAAGCGGCTGGCAATATCACCTGATACCGCGCCGCCAACACCGTCGGCGACCACGGCAACCAGCGCCTTGGCGGACCCGGCATCCTGTTGAGCGGAGACAGGTAGATAGTCGAATAAAAAACTGTCCTGCTGTGTCTCTCTGCTGCCGATAATGCTTGCCGCACCTACTGTCCACTGCTCCGTCGCCGGTTTTCCCATGATGATGTCTTGACTGTGATCGCTGCTGCTCGTGGTGATGAATTCCATGGCTGTTCGATTCCTGACCGGGACAGTCTGCCTGAAGCCGTCCCCGCGTCTATTCCCGTGTCTGCCTCAGGTGTCCGCCCGCCATGAGGTTAAATAGCAAGTTTACACCTATCTACTGAAGTGAGCAAAACACAGCGCAAGCGTATTTTCAGGCAATAAGCCTAAATCTAGCATGGAATCGGCCAAAAGATAATCCTATTCTTTGCTGAATGTGACCAGCTTCGCGGCAATACGTTCCAGCGCCAGCTCGACGTCGACACAGCCAAGCTTGACCGCCTCACCGGGCATGCCCCAGACCACGCTGGTTTTCTGGTCCTGGGCGATCGTCGGCGCGCCGGCTTCGTGCATTTCCTGCAGCCCGGCGGCTCCATCGTTACCCATCCCGGTCAGAATCACGCCAATGGCATTGGCACCCGCGTTTTGTGCAACTGAACGAAACAACACGTCGACTGACGGTTTGTGCCGATTTACCGGCGGACCATGATTGAGTTTGCAGACATATTGCGTGCCGTTACACACCACCAACAGATGGCATCCGCCAGGTGCAATATAGACGTGTCCCGGAATGATCTGCTGGCCGTCACGCGCCTGGCAGACATGCATCGCTGACAGGCTGTCCATACGTTTGGCGAAGGATTCACTGAAGGCCTCCGGGATATGCTGGGTAATCACGATGCCGGGTGTGTCGGCCGGCAGGTTGATCAGCACCTCCTTGATCGCCTCCGTCCCCCCGGTCGACGCGCCGATGGCAATGATCTTGTCGGTGGTTTTAAACGGCCTGGCTTTCTTTTTCTTCAAAATCGCATCCGCGGTATTTTTCGGCTGTACCTCGAGCCTGGTTTCTGCCGGCTGGCGTCGTTCCCTGGCGCTGACATTGGCTGCTGCAGCCATCTTGACCTTGGCGACGATCTCATCACGATAATCGCTGAAACTGCTGCTCAGACTTTCCTTGGGCTTGGAAACGAAATCCACCGCGCCCAGCTCCAGTGCCTGCAGCGTGACGTCCGCCCCTTTCTCGGTCAGTGACGACACCATCAGCACCGGCAGCGGATGCAGCCGCATCAGGTTGCTCAAGAACGTCAGCCCGTCCATGCGCGGCATTTCCACATCCAGTGTCAGCACGTCCGGTTTCAGTTTCTTGATCTTTTCACGCGCGATATAGGGATCCGGTGCCGAACCAACCACTTCGATCTTCGGGTCACTGTTCAACAGTTCAGTCAACAGCTGCCTGACCAGCGCTGAATCATCGATGACCAGCACCTTGATTTTGTTCCTGCTGTTTTTGTTTAGTTGTTGTGTCTGCATGATTCACCTGGACCTAGAACAACTCGATATCACCGGAGACAGGCTTCCGCTCGATCTGATCCTTGTACTGTTTCTCTCTGTCGATAATCGTGTTGTTATGCATCTTCTGCAGCTTTTTGACACGCACCTTCCCAGTCTTGGGAAAGTACTGCAGTTTGCGCGGATACACATCACCGACATCCTCGGCCAGGATGCGCAGGCCCTCGGTCTGCAGGTAGCACCTGACGAATTCGATATTCTTTCTGCCGATATTGGTCATGTTGGCGATGATCTGGCCACCGCCGACGATCTTGACCTCCAGGTTCTGCTTACGTCCGCCTGCCTTCAGAATACTGTTGATCAGGTGCTCCATCGCGAAATTGCCGTAGCGTGCCGAACTGCTGAGATAATCCTTGTCATAGACGTTGTCCAGCGTACTGCCGGCCGGGAGCATAAAATGATTCATCCCGCCGACTCCGGCCTTTGGGTCACGTATACAGGCCGACACACATGATCCCAGCACGGTCACGATCACCTCGTCTTCGGCTGTCACATAATACTCACCCGGCAGTATCTTGGCCGCGTACAAGCCGTTGATTTTATCCCAGTAACGGTTGATATTGTTGAAACCACGCAGCGCCCTGGGCTTGGCGTAAGTGGGAGTCGGGTAAGGGGCTTTGAGTCCAGGCATATCATCGCTTCTTTTTGTAAATGGTATGACCGACGAGTTCAAACCGGTCTGTGACCTTGAACAGGGATTCCGAATGCCCTAGAAACAAATGGCCCTGCTCACGCAGCTTGTTGGCATACCTGTCCACTAAGCCCCGTTGGGTGTCTTTGCTGAAATAGATAATCACGTTGCGGCAGAAGATAAAGTCGAACGGCCCTTTGAACGGCCATTCATACATCAGGTTGAGCTGACGGAAACGGATCATTTCCTTCAGTGCCGGATTGACCCGCACCATGCCCTCGTTTTCACCCCGCCCTTTTTTAAACCAGGTCGTCTTGTGCAGTTTCGACAGGCCCTCTATCTTCTCTGCCGCATAGATCCCGGCTTCAGCAGTGGCCAGCACGTTGGTATCCAGGTCTGTCGCCAGTATCTTGATGTCCCAGCCCGGCTTGTTGCGAAAATACTCACTCAACGTGATGGCCAGCGAATAGGGCTCCTCACCAGTGGAGCAGCCTGCCGACCAGATCCTGATCTTGTGGGACAGGTCATTTTGCCGCTCCAGTTCCGGCAACAGCTGTTTCTTGAGAAAATCGAAATGGTGCTGCTCGCGAAAAAACGAGGTCAGGTTGGTCGTCACCGCATTGACGAAATTACGGAACTCGCTTTGATCGCCACCTTTCAACAGCTTGCAATAACTGTTGAAATCCTTCAAACCTAATGCCCGTAGACGCCGTGCCAGACGGCTGTAGATCATCTGCCGCTTCGCCTCAGCGAGCACGATCCCGGTGTTCTCGTCCACCAGTTTACGAATGTAATTGAAGTCCCTGTCGGTAAAGACGAATTCGTTACCCAGCGCCATGTCAATCTATCCTCGGCTCAGTCGACGACAACATTCCTGACAGCAGCACGAAGCAGCCTAGAACTCTTCCCATTCATCCGAATCGGTCTGTCCGGACTTCTTCGGCGCCCGATGCCGCTGCGGAGCCGGTTTGTGCTCCCGTGCCGCCGGGGCCGTGGAGAAACTCGGCTTACCGGAAGACTGCGTCAGCTCCACATCGTCACCGAGGTTGAAAAACTGCATCAGTTTATTCAGCCCTTCGGCCTGATCATTCAATGACGCACTCGCAGACGCGGCCTGTTCCACCAACGCCGCATTCTGCTGTGTCATCTCGTCCATCTGCATGACCGTCTTGTTGACCTGTTCGATCCCGGAGGCCTGCTCCTGGCTGGCCGCGGCGATTTCGGCGATGATGTCGCTGACCTTCTTGACCGAACCGACGATCTCATCGAGCGACTTGCCTGTGTCGTTGACCAGCTTGGAGCCTTCTTCGACCTTCTCGACACTGTCTTTGATCAAGGACTTGATCTCCTTGGCCGCACCGGCACTGCGCTGTGCGAGATTACGCACCTCGGAAGCCACGACCGCAAAACCTCTGCCCTGCTCTCCGGCCCGTGCCGCTTCGACCGCTGCATTCAGCGCCAGCAGGTTGGTCTGAAACGCGATCTCGTCGATGACACCGATGATATCAGCGATCTTCTTGCTGCTGCTGTTGATCTCGGTCATCGCCTCGATGGTACGCCTCGCAACCTCGCCGCCTTTTTCTGCTTCACTGCGTGCGCTGGTCGCCAGTTGGTTGGCCTGGCGGGCATTGTCCGCATTCTGCTTGACCGTACCGGTCAACTCCTCCATGCTCGACGCTGTTTCTTCCAGGCTCGAAGCCTGCTCCTCGGTACGCTGGCTCAGGTTGGCATTGCCCTGTGCGATCTCGTTCGACGAAACGTTGATATTGCTGCTCGAGCTGACGATATCACCAACCATGTTTCGCAGGTTGTCGATCGTGCTGTTGACCGCGTCGGACAGGACCTTGAATTCACCTGAATACTCGCCATCCATGCTGCGGGTCAGATCGCCTTCAGCCAACGCCTGCATCGTTTCGATTCCTTCACTTAATGGATTGACGATCGCGTCCAGCAACTGGTTGATACCCTGGCTCAGCGTCTTTAAAAATCCCTGGTAGGTCTCCGGGTCCAGCCGTGCCCCGAGTTCGCCG
>JALUUZ010000543.1 GCA_027021095.1 Gammaproteobacteria bacterium | reverse complement strand
TCGCGCAGGTCCTGGTCCCACAAAGCAACCCGGTGCTGGTAGACGTTGCAATGCAGCAAGACCGGCTGTGAGGCTGCCGGGGCGGCACCATGACTGAACAGGATCACATTGGGGCAGTCGACTTCTTCGCGCACACAGGACTGAATTTGCACACAGCCACTGTCGACCCATTCACGAAACAACAACCGCGCCTGTTGAAACTCCTGGGCCAACGGTGTGTTGTCGCCGGCCGAATGAAGAAAAACGAGGCGGATCTTCAACTCATCGTTGCCGAGCCAGCTCGACAACCGGCGTACCATGCACAGCAGCATCCCGAGTACCAACACCATATCCTGGTAAGGCAGTTCGCTGTGCTTTATCCTGGCATGCTGCAGGTCAGGATGCAGCAAAAAAGCATAGTCACGTAACGAGCGGAAATACGTATCCTCGTCGCGCGCGAAATAAAGCAAGTCACCTTCTGAATACCTGACGTCGAACAGGTCGAATTCCTGTGTCTGGTCCATATAGATCAGCTCGGAACTGACCAGGTTTTCCAGGCTGCCACTGTTGGTGATCGACGTGAAACCACCGACCGGATAGTCGTTGTCGTCCTGTATCCGCGTCGCGATCAGCCCTGTTTCCTCCCCCCTGGCCTTGATCCGGCGTGGCAGTGCCAGCTCCATTCTCGCGGCCACATCGACCACCTGGCTGAAGCGGGTGCGCTGCGTCAGTGTGCGCAGCATACCGATGTTCTCGACAGTCAATACATCGTTGTCAGTGAGCAGCCGTGGCACATGCCTGGCCAGCCTGGCGATCTGCCGGTAGTCGGCACGCGCCTGGTCGATAAGCTGCGGATACTGCTGCAGGCCGTCTGACAGTTTCTGCAACAGGGCGGCAGAGGACAGGCGAAGCAACCGGCGCGTCACTGCGGGACTCAAACGTCGTGCCGGTTGGAAACCGAGCCGGCCGACCAGCGCATGCACCAGGTAGGCGATCGCCTCGTTGTGTGCCGCCTCGTCCAGGCGCCTCAACGCATCCTTGGCCCGGACAAAATCAGGCTCTGCCGCGAGCCGACGCAGGAAATCATCCTCGTAAGCGGCCTCCGTTTCCAGCCTGTGATACTCACCGGCAGACGGCTGCAATAGCACGTCACTGCTGAACAGACGCCCGATGTCAACAATCAGACCGAAAGGCAGGCTGGTCACCGCGTGCTCGGCGGTCAGCCGGATCCAGGGGATCGCCTCGGCCAGGACCGGTTCATTCGCCGCCTGGCCATACAGTAACTCGAGACTCACCAACGGCGAGAGCTCGGTCTCGGTAAAATCATTGGAATCGGCGTTCATGCTCGGCTTCGACGGGCAGGCGATTTACTCTATGCCCAACAGCTTAGGCACCTTGTCCTCGAGCAGCCTGATCTCGTCGAGTGACTCGCCCAGGTAGGACAACATCAGCAGATCCTGGCGCTCGACCGCACCGCCGTGAAAGATCCATGCCCTCGTCCTGAGCAGGCGGTAGAGCTTGATGATCTTGCGGTCACTGACAAACAGGCCGTCTTCCCTGCTCAGCGTCTTGATCAGGCGCCGCATCTCCTGCAACAGCTCGTCAGCGAAAAACAGGTGCCGGTCGCGGCTGAGATTGCCATCGAGATCCGTTTCCGTCCGGCTCATCTGCAGGGTCAGGTAACGATGCGCCTTGAGAAAATCACTGATCTCCGCATGCCCTTCGGCCCAGGGTTTCTGATTCAGATCACGCTGAGTCTGCGCCTCGAGGCCGGCGTCGATCAACTCCATGAAGTGGTCCTGCTGCACCGAGTCACAGGATATCTTCAAACAAAAGCGGTCTTTCAGCGCCAGCAACTCACTGTGCTCCGGCACCTCGTTGGTCGCGGCAAAAAGAATTTTCATCCGTACCGGCTGCGCCACGCCGTCCTGGTAGAACTTCCGCTCATTGATGATCGTCAGCAAGTAGTTCAGGATCGCGGAATTGGACTTGAATATCTCATCCAGGAACACCAGCGTACCGGTGGGCAGCTTGCCCCGTTCACGACGGATATACTTCCCCTGGCGCAGCAGATTGATATCGATCGGCCCGATGATCTCCGATGGCTCGGTAAAGCGGGTGAGCATATACTCGAAATAGTCTTCGTCGGAAATCTTCAGCGCGTCCTTGAATTTCAGAATCAGGTCCGACTTGGCGGTACCCGGCGGCCCGACCAGCAGCAGCGGTTCCTGCGCCACGGCACAGACGGTCATCAGGTCAATGATCTTCTGTTTGCCGATAAAATACTTGCCGAGCGACTTGCGGAAACGGTTTATCTTTTCGCGCAACGAGTTCGCTTCCGCGGCAAGCTCCCGGTAGCTCATGTCTGCTATCGTTTTATCGGTTTCTTCCTGTATCACTTTGCTGTTCATACACATCACACCTTATCGTTGCATGGCCTGCAGGTCACGCTGAATCCTGTCTCTTACCAGAAACTCATCCTCACCCAGCCAGCGTCCTCCCAAATCTCCAAGCACCAGCCTGTCACTGCAGATCCCCAGCACCAGGGACTCGACAAAACTGACGACGGACAGGCAAAGGTGGCTGTTGGTACTCAAATTGTCACTGATCGATGCAAGCTGCTTCGCCAAGTCGTGAATTCTGACGACAGCGCTGTCATGGTGCATGCAGCCGGCAGCCTGCGCCAATGCCGCAGTGATCTCCAGGCGTTCGCTCAATATCATCTCCTCACCGGCCAGGTATCTTCCCGCTTCCTCGAACACCTGCTCCAGCACATTCTGCCGCCCCAACTCGGCAAAACCGGACGCAACATGAATCCGTGCGACGAGATCGTCACCGCCGGTTCCATGAAAGCGTTCATAGGTCTTTTCAAGAATATGCAGACCCTGTGCTGACATCCCGACCCGGCGCAGGCTGCTGACGAACTGTGACAGCATGCCGGCGATGCTGCCAAGGTCCTGGCCGTCGACGTCGGCGACCAGGCTGTCGATTTCGACGAGCAGCCGGTTGATGATGTCAGTGCGTGAATAAAAACCAGCCAACAGCAACGCATCTTCAAGCAGCGTACAACGGGACAGAGGCGGCATCTGCGGCAGACTGTCGATAATCATTTCCAGCCTCGAAAACGCTTCCGCCTCTCCGGCCTGCAACAGCACATCCATCACCAGTTCGAACAGCTCCAGCCTACTGTCGGCGTCGCTCCCTGGTTGCAGTGCGCGCTGCAGCAG
Source organism: Gammaproteobacteria bacterium (assembly GCA_027021095.1). GTDB lineage: Bacteria > Pseudomonadota > Gammaproteobacteria > SZUA-21 > SZUA-21 > SZUA-21. The sequence continues at coordinate 2,866 of JALUUZ010000543.1, read as the reverse complement.
TGCATCGATCTCCCGCAGCAAGCTGCTGCCTGTGAGTCCGCGCAGATCAGCCCGCCTGTTACCGGAGGCATTGCCGGCAGACGCACAGAATGCCTTGAACGGCATCAGCCGCAACTGCGGCGCAAGGAGCTGCGAGCCCTGCATCACCCGATCGACCTTAAAACGCGGCAGGCGCTCCAACCTGTCGAGTAACGCGTAGATCTCGCGGTCGAGCGGCGCTTCTCTTGGTACGCCTTCACGCGCCTGCTGGATGCGGGCCTCATAGAGACCACTCAACAGCGCGTGCACCGGGTCGCCGCGGTCCAGCGCCTGGCGTGCCTGGGCGATCAGTTCATCAGTCTTTTCCGGCTGGTTCAGGCGCGCAAATCCCCAGGCAAACACATAGTAGACATAGGCGTTGGTCATCGCCGGACTGGCTTCCAGTGTCTCTCGCCGGCGCTTGGTCCCGTTATAAAACAGCAGCAGTTTCGACAATTCCTGCTGCAAGCCGGAAACGGCCAGTGAATCCCCATGCCGTGAACCACAGAAGCGCATAAACCCCGGAATGTCTTTCTCCAATGACAAGCCGTTACGCAACCTTGCCAGTATTCTGTCCCTGGCATCCACCAGCTGCAGCAGATCGCCGGAAGCCTGTGACAAGCTGAGCCACACCAGCCACAAGGTACGCACATCGAGTACCGTTTCGTGCCGCAGGAGCCACTGCCTGACCGCAGCCGGGTCGGTATACACGCCGCCAGCGGCGATCAGCTCGAGTGCGAACAACCGCACCTGGTCGGCCGAAGGATGCGACTGCTTGAGCAGACCGCGGATCGTTTCCGGCGTTTCGTCCTCGCTGCTGAACAGGCTGCGCTCGGCCGCCAGCCACTGCTTGACGGTATCCCCATCGTCCGGCTGCAGCCAGGCCAGCCGCACCCAGCACTGTGCCGCTTCCCTGGGGCGCTGCAGGCGCGTGTTGCAGGCAGCCAGTGCTTCCCAAAGCGACACGCGTACCGCGTCCCCGGCCGGGGCGTCGAGTGCGATGAATTCGTTTTCCAACTCGAGCAACCGCTGTTCCTCTTCGGTCTTGCGCACAGGCGCCGAAAACAACCGGCTCCAATCATAGCCGGTGCCGGACGCTTCTTCGCTGCTGCGGCCAGGCCGATTGCCTCGCGCTGGCTGTCGCTGCCGTTCAGGCTGGCGCTCCAGCTGTGCGCGCTTTCTTGCCTGCGAACCGGCACGCGCCGCACGCTGGTCTGCGCGCCCCCCGGCCTGCCGTGCCATCAACTCCGACCATTCCACGCCGACCGACTCGAACACACCGAAATCGAAACTGCAGGCCTTGATCCAGGGTTCGAGCTGCGGCAGGTTCTGCGCGATCACGTAATCCACCCAGTGCTCCAACAACTGGAAATCCTGGTGCGCGGCACGGTAGGTATCGACCGCACCGTCGACGCCGGCAGTAACGATGGTCAGCTGTTCAGGGTCCGGCACCAGGAGTTCTGCCAGCTTGTCCGCTCGGAGCGGCGGCTCGAGAATGGCATCGACAGGCAGGTAGAGACTTTCCAGTCCTCCCCAGGCGGCACAGCTGACACAACTGTCCGCCGGCAGTTCCAGAAAGAGCTCTTTATGCCAGTGTGCGCGGCGCTTCAATATCACGATCGTCCGTTCCTGCTGCGTTGCGGCCACGAAACTGATCCCGGACAGCTCCTGCGCCGGCATCCTGGCGACCAGGTTTTCGACCGTCTGTAAGGCGTTTTCCCGGATCAGCCACAACGAGGCTGTCGCTTCACGGCCTTTCTCCACCAGCCTCAGCGGCACCTCGATACGCGGAGGCACCGTGGCTTCCAGTGTCTGTGCCGATGCGGTATCGAGATGGATCTCCAGTGACTCATACAACCGGACCCAGTCCGCTCCCGGAAAATATTCCCATTCTCCATCTCCATTGATCAACACCAGCCCGTCAGTCACACAATCGATCGTCGCGAGCGCGGTGTGCCGGAAGCCCGGCTCGATCCACAGGCTCTCCTGGCCAGGGTAGACAGGCACATAGAGCTTTACATCGAGACTGGCGTCGAGTGCCTGCAATAAGGTGAAATAGGGTGGAGAAGCAACACGCAACAGTATCACATGCCGGCCGTCCGCTGCCTGCAGCCTGAAAAAAGACTGGCGGTCACAGCCCAGGCGAAGCAGTTCACGGGAAACAGCTTGCAGCTGCTGCCCGTCGCTCAGCCGGAACAGCACCAGGCTGAACCCCGCCGGCTCGACATGCTGTGGTTGCGGTGGGACTATCTCAGCCCAGTGCCGTACCGCGATATCGTCCTCCTGCCGGTCCCCATCCTTTGCCTGCCTGTGATTGCGTGGCAACAGCAGCCCCAGGCCTTGCAGCCTTTCACGTTCAGTTTTTTTTATCTTCTGCCTACTGCAAACCAGCAGACTGCCGTCCGGCCGGCACTGCAGCACCGCCGGAGATCGCAGCACATCCTGTGGAATCATCCCGGAACAAACGGCAGATTCCAACTCTTCGCAGGTACTGAATAAAAATGAGTTCATGCGGGCGGTCTTCAGCTTTCTTTCTTGACTGCCTGCCGGGCAGCCTCTGACTTCGGCCGCTCTGCGTCAAGATCGACTCCCGCTTCCTGCTCACGCCTGACCCGCAGCAGGCCCGCCTCCTCCACCTTCAACAGTCCGCCTTCGATCAGCCTGTCGAGCAGTTTCTTATGGTCGGCTTCGTGCTCCATCGGCAGCGCATCGGCATCACTGGTATAGTCGACGACGATATCTCGCTTGCGGGTCTCACTGTTCCATACCAGTGTAATATTAACTTTCGCCATGCGCTTCCTCCGTGGCCGTGACCCCGGCAGCCTGTGTACCAGCCGCACCGGCGGCA
>JALUUZ010000542.1 GCA_027021095.1 Gammaproteobacteria bacterium | reverse complement strand
TCAAGAACCTGTACCTGGCCACTGACCCGGACCGCGAGGGCGAGGCGATCGCCTGGCACCTGTACGAACTGCTGAAGGAAAAAGGCGCGCTCGAAGGCAAACACGTCGCACGTGTCGTGTTCCATGAAATCACCAAGCGTGCAATCCAGGAAGCGGTACAAAACCCGCGCGAGCTGTCGATGGACCTGGTCAATGCACAACTGGCGCGGCGGGCACTGGATCACCTGATCGGCTTTAAACTGTCACCGGTGTTGTGGAGCAAGATCCGGATTCGCAACCTGTCGGCAGGACGGGTGCAAAGCCCGGCGCTGAGACTGATCGTCGAACGCGAACTTGAGATCAAGGCGTTCAAGCCGAAGGAATACTGGACTATCGAATCGGACCTGAAGACGGATGGACATGAGTTCAAGGCCAAGCTGATCCAGTTCAAGGGAAAAAAGCTGACCCAGTTCTCGATCACCAATTCCACCCAGGCCAACGAAACCACCTCTGCGCTGAACGACGCGGCAAAGGGAAAACTGCTGATCGAAAAGATCACCAAGAAGAAACGCAAACGCAACCCGCCACCGCCGTTCATCACCTCGACGCTGCAACAGGAAGCTTCACGCAAACTCGGCTTTGGTGCGCAGCGCACGATGATCACCGCCCAGCAATTGTACGAAGGCATCGACATCGGCGGTGAAACGGTCGGCCTGATTTCCTATATGCGTACCGACTCGGTCAACCTGGCACAGGAAGCACTGGATGAGATCCGTGAGCTTATTGCCAGCAAGTACGGCAAGGACGATGTGCCCGCCGAGCCGCGGACCTTTAAAAACAAAACCAAGAACGCCCAGGAAGCACACGAAGCCATTCGCCCTACCTCGGTGGCGCGCGAGCCGGCGATGCTGAAGAAAAGCCTGTCACGCGATCAGTTCAGGCTCTACGAGTTGATCTGGAAGCGCACGATCGCATGCCAGATGATCCATGCCACGATCGACACCGTCAGCATCGACCTGTCCGCCGGCACCCCGGAAAACCTGTTCCGCGCCAACGGTTCGACGATTGCGACCCCGGGCTTTATGCAGGTCTACCAGGAGTCGGTCGAAGAAAGCGATAAAAAGGCCAAGGAATCAGCAGAGCAAAACAAGGGGCTGCTGCCACCGATGCAGGAAGGTGACCAGGTCGACCTGCTCAAGATCCGTCCGGAACAGCATTTTACCGAGCCGCCGCCGCGCTACTCGGAAGCCAGCCTGGTCAAAGCACTGGAAGAGTATGGTATCGGCCGGCCTTCGACCTACGCACAAATCATCAATACCCTGCAGTCGCGCAACTACGCCAAACTGGAAAAAAAGCGCTTCTATCCGACCATGGTCGGCCGCATGGTCAACAAGTTCCTGAAAGACCACTTTACCAAGTATGTCGACTACGATTTTACCGCCCACCTCGAGGACGAGTTGAACGAAATCTCGCGCGGTGAGCGTGAATGGATTCCGGTGATGGAAGAGTTCTGGCAGCCGCTGAAAGAACTGATCGAAGTCAAGACCGAAACGGTCAAGGACGCGCAGCTCGATGAAAACTGCCCGAAATGCGGCACCCCGCTGACGGTCAAAAACGGCAAGAACGGCCTGTTTATCGGCTGTACTGCCTATCCTGACTGTGACTATACACGTAACATCAACCTGACCGAACACCAGGAAAACGAGACCGAGGTGCTGGAAGACCAGAAGTGCCCGCAGTGCAAATCCAACCTGATCATACGCCAGGGGCCGTACGGCAGATTCATCGGCTGCAGCAGCTATCCTGAATGCAAATACCTGAAACCAATCCAGGAACCCGGTGACGACACGGGCGTCAAGTGCCCGGAGTGCAAAAAGGGCGAGATGCTCAAACGCCGCTCCCGCAAGGGTAAGATCTTTTTCTCCTGTTCGCGCTACCCGGACTGCAAGTATGCGGTCTGGAACAAACCGATCGATGAAGCCTGCCCGGAGTGCAAATGGCCGATGATGACCGTCAAAACCACCAAGCGCGCCGGCAGCAAGAAAATCTGTGAAAAGTGCAAATATTCAGAGCCTTATGAGCCTGAGGAAGAAGACCCGGTCAACAACGCAAAAACCGGCTAAATCGGCACAGCATCGGCCTGAATCACACCCGCACCCGGCAAAATCCCGGCGAACTCAAGATCATGTCTTGCAACCAGCGCACTGACCTTGTATCTTTCGCGTTTTCCAATCACAACAGGAAGCAGAAATGACCAAGCCTTTCGTTGCAGTACTGATGGGATCAGACTCGGACCTGCCCGTCATGCAAAACACTCTGGATATACTCAAACAGCTGAAAGTCGACTTCGAGGTCAAGATCACCTCCGCACACCGCACTCCAGAGCAGACCGTACACTATGTCAAAGACGCCGAACTGCGCGGCTGCCAGGTGTTTATCGCCGCCGCCGGGCTGGCTGCACACCTTGCCGGCACAGTCGCCGGCCTGACGCTGAAACCGGTCATCGGCATTCCACTCGATGCAGGTGCGCTGAAGGGGATGGACTCGCTTTTGTCGACGGTACAGATGCCAGGCGGCATCCCGGTCGCCTGTGTCGCGATCGGCAAGCCCGGTGCAAAGAACGCTGCCTACCTGGCCGCCCAGATTCTTGCATTGAACGACCTTGAACTGGCCGACAGGCTGACCGCCGAACGCCGCCAGAACGCCGATGCGGTGATCGCCAAGGACACCGCGCTGCAGGAATCACTCGGCTAGATACCATGCCCTCCTGCATGCTCGAATTTGCCGCCAGGCTGCTGCGCAACGGCGGTGTGATCGGCTACCCGACCGAAGCAGTCTACGGCCTTGGCTGCCAGCCGATGGACCCGGCTGCGGTCGCCAGAATACTTTACTTGAAACGCCGCGCTGTCAGTAAGGGCCTGATCCTGATCGGTTGCTCGCTCGAGCAACTGGCGCCGTTCGTGGCCGACCCGGACTCAGCGTTCAGCGACCAAGTGCTTGCCAGCTGGCCCGGCCCCGTGACCTGGATCTTCGACGCCAGCCCGCGGACACCAGGCTGGTTGACCGGCTATCGCGGCACGATCGCACTGCGCCTGACCAGCCACCCCATCGCCGCCAGGCTTTGCCGACTGACCGGGCAGGCCCTGGTCTCGACCAGTGCCAACCTGAGCGGCCGTACACCGGCGAAAACCGCGCTGGCGACAAGAATTCAATTCAATGCTAACCTCGATTATATCGTCAAGGGCGAGGTGGGCAAGCCAGGCCGTCCAACCGAGATCCGCGTCGCCGCCACCAATGAACTCGTCCGCGCCGGGACACACAGGCCGCCACGCAGCACTGAAGGATGACACCGACATGTCTGAAGACCACATTCAACGCATCAAAGACTATCTGCTGGCCTTGCAGGACAGCATCTGTAAAGCACTGGCCGATGAGGACGGCAAACCGTTCACCGAAGACCTGTGGCAACGTGAGCAAGGCGAAGGCGGAGGACGTACCCGGGTGCTGGCACAGGGTGACCTGTTCGAACAGGCCGGAGTCAACTTCTCTCATGTCAGCGGCGGCCAGCTGCCCGCGTCGGCCACCGCACACCGCCCGGAACTGGCCGGCAGAGACTTCGATGCGCTCGGTGTGTCGCTGGTGATTCACCCCAGAAACCCTTATGTGCCTACGTCACATGCCAATGTGCGTTTCTTTACCGCCAGCAAGCCTGGAACAGAGCCCATCTGGTGGTTCGGCGGCGGTTTCGATCTCACTCCGTACTACCCGTTCGATGAAGACTGCGTGCACTGGCATCAGACCGCCCGCGCCGCCTGTGAACCGTTTGGTGAACAGGTCTACGCACGATACAAGAAATGGTGTGATGAATATTTTTACCTGAAACACCGCGAGGAAACCCGTGGCGTCGGCGGGTTGTTCTTCGACGATCTGAACCAGTGGGAGTTCGAACAATGTTTCGCTTTTATGCGCAGTATCGGTGACCATTATATTCCCGCCTACCTGCCGATCGTGCAACGGCGGCGGGATCACCCGTACACAGCGACACAGCGCGACTTTCAACTTTACCGCCGCGGCCGCTATGTCGAGTTCAACCTGGTCTATGACCGTGGCACACTGTTCGGGCTGCAGACCGGCGGACGTACGGAATCGATCCTGATGTCCCTGCCGCCGCTTGCCGCATGGCGCTACGACTGGCACCCTGAACCGGGCACCGAAGAAGCCAGGCTCTACGACTACCTGCAGCCAAGAGACTGGCTGTAGTCCACTGCCGTTGGCAAGACTGCCTGATGCAGGCAAATCCTCTACCCCCGCTGTTTGCCGAACGCCTGAAAGGCATCGTTCCCCCGGCCGACTACCTGCGCTGCCTGGACAGCTTCAGCCAGGTCAAGGAGGTGACATTCCGCTTACTGCAGCATGTGCCTGCCGCCGCGCAGACACCCAGCCTGCTTACAGGCCTCGGGCTGTCGGCCACACCGGTTCCCGGGCTGCCGCAGGTTTACCGGATTCCGGCTGCACAGAAAACCCTGCTGACCCGCTCCGCACCGTTTGCGGCCGGAAGCCTGTATATACAAAGCCTGTCGAGTATGCTGCCTGCGCTGCTGCTGGCACCGGCGCCTACTGACTGGGTCGCCGACCTTACCGCCGCACCCGGCGGCAAGACCATTCACCTGGCTGAATTGATGCATAACCAGGGAAAGATTTCCGCTGTCGAGCAAGTCCGGTCGCGTTACTACAAGCTGAAAGCCAATCTTGAAAAACACCATGTGCACAATACACGCTGCTACCACAAAGACAGCCGTTGGCTGTGGAAACAATGCAAAGAGCAGTTCGACAGGATACTGCTCGATGCACCCTGTTCTTCCGAGGCACGGTTCTCGACACTGGTGCCGGAGTCGATGAAATACTGGAGCATCAGAAAAATCCGTGAAATGGCACGTAAACAGAAACAGCTGCTGTACTCGGCCGCACAGTGCCTGAAACCTGGCGGCACCCTGGTCTACAGCACCTGCTCGTTTGCGCCGGAAGAAAATGAAATGGTGATTCAACACCTGTTAAAGAAAATGCAGGGCAGTATCCGGGTTTCACCCATCGATACAACCGGGCCACTGTGCAGGCAACTCTGCGTGCAACCCGGACTGACAGGCTGGATGCAACAGCGATTCGATCCATCGCTCAGCAATGCAATACGAATACTGCCGGACGAACAAGCCATCGGTTTTTTCGTCTGCAGGCTGGTAAAAGAAAAATAAGAAGAACTTGTGCCAAGTGCTTGCCGGTTGTTCGTATGGACATGGTTTCAACAGCATCTGAATCAAGGGTATTGTACAGTCCGTATGTTCTTATTATTTCGTGTTTTTAAAAATTTGTGTTTTGAAATATCTGTCATATACTTCACTACTATACTTTTGCGAGCACCGCTCCCAGTACCTGCGTTAAGGAAACTACGCACGATTCCTCTGTAAATTATCGGTACATAGAACCTATCATCGTCTGGAGACAAAACATGCTGAAAAAGACAACCACGCAACGTTTACCGGAAACACCCAAGAAATCCGCCGCTGCGGCAGTCCTGTGGAAATCTTTGTTTCTGGCAGCAGTAATTCTGTTCTTTATTTCCAACCAGGCGGTTGCCGATTTAGGCTATCCGCACGCCGCCACGGTACATGGAAAGTATCATGTACTGAAACAGGTGATCTACTGTCCCCGCGACCGCCATAAATACGGTAACTTCCGGGACTATGGATACTGGCGGGGTGGCCACTGGTGTGGCAGACATGGAAAACATGGATATTGGGTCTGGGTCTATCCGAACTGGTATGTGTGGGGACACCGAAGGTAAGCATTGCTTCGGGCTGTGCGGTTCCCGCGCAGCCCGGGTAAGCTCCTAGCCCGCATTTCTCACCACCCTTCTACTGCGACGGCACAATGGCACGCCCTGGCTGGCTTTCACTCGGTCGGCGTGCTCGACATAGTGTCGACTATGCCTGCGCGCTCCTCGGTCACGAAAACCACCCATCCCGCACCCTTGCACCGTCTCGCGACGAACGGTGGTGAGAAATGCGGGCTAGCCACTCACCTTTTTCCAGCGCCAGAAC
>JALUUZ010000541.1 GCA_027021095.1 Gammaproteobacteria bacterium | reverse complement strand
TATTATCAGTGACAAGCAGTACAAGGGGAACGAAGAAAAATTTTCGTACCTATATAAAAACGGTGTCATCGTCAAGGCCTCGGCCGCCGATCTTGCCAAGGCGAAGAAAACTGTCAACACGGTGAAAAAGAAAAAACTGAAAAAGACCCGGAAGAGGTCCAGAAAGCGAAAACGCAGAAAGAGGAAAAGACGTTCGCACCGGCATACGGCCCCGCCTCCGGCGGCACCGCCGCCAGCCGGCTTCTAGCCCGCATTTCTCACCACCCTTACTGCGACACGGTGCAATGGCTGGCTTTCGTTCGGTCGTGGTGCGTGTGATGTGTGGTGCGTTGTCGCACCACACACCAAAGCAAATCAAATGGTGTTACGTGGCGATTCTTCCACAGACGACATTTTCTTGTTGTAAATCCTTTGGTGTGCTGCGCACACCGTCACGACGGGGTAGGGTGCGTTGTACGCACCAGCACCACGACAAATCGAATCATAATACGTGGTCATCCTTCTATACATGATTCTTTCATGCCGTGTCATCGTCCATACATTGGTGCGCACCACCCGCCTTTTATTTTCAATCCGGGCTTGCAAAGACGGTTTTTTGTAGATATACTGTAAAAATGAACACTGTAAATAATAACAGTACAAAGTCTCTGACGAAGAAACAGGAAGAAGTCCTTGAATTTATTAAGGATTGTATCGAGTGCCAGGGGATGCCGCCTACGCTTGACGAGATTCGCCGGCAATTGAACGTCAGTTCGATCAACGGCATTCGTGATCACTTGCGGGCCTTGGAGCGTAAAGGTGCAATTGAACTGCTCAGCGGTGTTTCGCGCGGTATTCGTCTTGTCGATCGTGGAGATGACAGTGCTGGTTTGCCCATTATCGGTCGTGTTGCAGCTGGAAGCCCTATTTTGGCAGAACAACATGTGGAGAAGCAGTGCCAGCTCAACACGACACTTTTCAGCCGTGATCCGGATTACCTGTTGCGCGTGGTCGGGACCAGTATGATCGATGCGGGCATCGTGGAAGGGGATTTACTTGCAGTGCATAAGACAGCAGAGGCACGTGAAGGACAGATCGTCATTGCCCGTGTCAATGATGAAGTGACGGTCAAGCGTTTTCATCGTGAAGGCCATATGGCTTATCTGCTGGCAGAGAACAAGGACTTTGAACCAATCGAGGTGGATTTGCGCCGCGAGCATCTGGCAATCGAGGGTGTGGTGGTCGGCGTGGTACGTGAATTTTGAATTGATGGAGGATTATTGATGAAACCATTGATTGATGAAACACTGTTTATCCAGAAATGTAACGAGGAATTGAGAAAAGATGCTGCCTACGAGGAAGGGATGGAGTTTATCGCTGCGCCGGAAGACAGCTATGGTGAGAAGATCACCGATATAGACTGGGTCGGGCCTGAGAATAAAATCGGTGTCTTTGCAAGAGCGAAATACAGGGTAAGAAGCCAGTATGCCGTGGAGATGATACTGGGCTGAGTGTAGAGAGTTCCGTTTGCCTGGAGCGTTTAGTGGAGGATGAACTCGAAGCTCGATGAGCTGCTGCGCCGGTCACCGTTGTTATGGCGCGGCAGGGATTTGAAAGCCAGGGCAAACGGGTTGTCGACAGGTTTTAAGGAGTTGGATCGTATCCTGCCGGCGGGTGGCTGGCCGTTGGGCGCGATCGTGGAAATCATGTTTCCGCAGCCAGGGGTCGGCGAGTTGCAGTTGTTGCTGCCGGCCATAGCGGACCTGGGCCAGGCAGAACAGTGGGTTGTGTTGATCGACCCGCCTTTTATCCCTTATGCCCCGGCGTTGGAAGCCGCCGGGGTGAATCTTGAATTTGTACTGGCAGTGCGCGCACAGAGGGCGGCTGCGTCTTCTGCACATGGCAGAGACCGCCTGTGGAGCATGGAACAGGCATTGAGAACCCCTGGATGCGGCATGGTGTTGTGCTGGATCGATGCCGTAGCGGACAAGGCTGTCCGGCGTTTGCAGCTTGCTGCGGAGTCGGCCTGCAGTATTGGTGTGTTGTTTACAAGCTGTCTGCCAGGACCGGCTCCGCTGTCTTTTTCGCCCGCTGCGTTACGCCTGTGGCTGCAGGCTGTCATGCCGGGGGGAGGCTGCAGCGACAGCAGATGCCGGCCAGTGGCCAGGCGGTTGCTGGTGCAAGTGTTGAAGGCACGGGGTTCGAGTGTTTTTCGTCACGTGGAAATTACTGTGTAGTATCTTATGCCCATTACAAGGGAGAGAGCCTGGCTGGCTGTCTGGTTCCCGTGTTTCTCACTGCAGGTACAGCAACAGGCTGTGCGTGACGCTGTATCCTGTGCCAGCGTGATTCAGCGGCATGGCCAGCAGGTGATATTGGATGTGTCTGCCAGTGCGCGGGCGGCAGGGGTCGAGGCCGGCATGCCGTTGTCTGCTGCCTATGTATTGTGCCCGGACATGCAGGTCTGGCCTGCGGATTTCCAGTGCCAGCATGCGTGGCTCGAACGGCTGGCGGAGTGGGCGATGCGTTACAGTTCACAGGTGAGCGTGCAACCGCCTGATGCGTTGCTGCTCGAACTGCAGGGGAGCCTCAGGCTGTTTGCCGGGCGCGGCCCGTTGTTAGAAGATCTTGCTGGCACATTGGCTGTGCACTGGCGCCTGGATCATGTACTGGTGCTGACCCCGGTCCCGACCGCCAGCCTGCTGCTGGCGCGTTATGCCGGTGGAGTGGTGAATACTGCAAGTGCTTTATGTGCAGCACCCGGGGATATGCACTGTCTGCAGATTGAAAGCTTGACAGAACTGCGGGCGGTGCTTGGTGCTTTACAGGTGAACCGGGTCGGTTTACAGCCGGCACTGGTAGAACGACTGCGCGCTGTCGGAATACGGCGGTTGCAGGATCTATGGCGCCTGCCTGTTGCCGGGCTACGGCAGAGGTTCGGTGACCAGTTGCTGCAATGGCTGGACAGCCTGGTCACCGCGGAGAAAACCCCGTCCAGGTATTTCAGGCCTGAAGAGGTTTTTTCGGCACAGCACGATTTCCCGGTCGAGGTGCGCTCAACGGTCTTATTACTGCCGGTGATCGATAAGCTGGTGACGAGGCTGGTTGGTTTTTTACGTGACCGGGATATGATGGTAGAGAAACTGCAACTTGAGTTGATACATCACCATGCGTCGCCAACCAGCATGGAGGTGGTCTTCAGCCTGCCGTCACGGAACAGGCAGCGCATACTGCTGCTGATTCAGCAGCAGATGGAAAACATGGTGCTGCCGTTGCCGGTGACGGCGGTCAGGTTGTCGGGCGAGAGTTTTTGTCCTTACCAGGCCGGTCATACTGACCTGTTTGCCGTGACGTTGAGCGGGACGGTAACGGCCGCCGCCAGCAAAATGGAATTATGGCAGCAGCTGGTTGAACAGTTACAGGCACGTCTGGGCAGACAGGCAGTGTTGCAGTTTCAGCCGGTCGATGAACACCGGCCGGAGAAGGCCTGGCGGCACCTGTATGGCCTGGCGCGTTCGGTGGCCGTAGCGGCCGGCAGCCGTGCCCTGCGTAAGCAGAACAGCCGCCGTCGTCGCACACAGGACGGCGTGCCGGGGCCGTTGCGGCCGGTCTGGCTCTTGCCAGGTCCGGTGATGCTGCGTTATGCACGGGGTAAAGTTTATTACCACGGACAGGTGTTATCCTTGTCGGCCGCAGAGCGAATCGAGTCTGGGTGGTGGGACGGCGAAGAAATCCGCCGGGATTACTATTATGCAACGAGCAGGCAGGGAGCCGCGTACTGGATATTTCGTGACCTGAAGTCGGCGCGGTGGTATCTGCATGGGGTCTTTGCATGAGATGGCCGGTTACGCCGAACTCCATTGCCTGAGTCATTTCAGTTTCCTGCGTGCAGCCTCTTCCCCGGAACAGCTGGTCCGGCGGGCAGCCGGCTTGGGGTACCAGGCGTTGGCGCTTACCGACGAATGCACCGTTGCCGGGGTGGTACGAGCGCATCTTGCCGCAGAGCGATATGGATTGAAACTGCTTGTCGGCGCTGAATTCAGCTTGTCGGACTCGACCAGGTTCGTGTTGCTGGTGACCGACCGTGACGCGTATACCCGGCTTTGCCGTTTGATCACGCTGGCGCGGCGGCGGGCAGGCAAGGGCCGGTATACGTTGAACCTGGAGGATCTTGCACAGCAGGATCTGCAAGGCTGCCTGGCCTTGTACCTGCCTGCGCGGCGGTATCGCAGGCAGCAGAGCGAGACGCAGCTGGAGGCACTGAAGACGGTCTTCGACACACGCCTGTGGATAGCAGTGGAGTTGTTGTTCGACATAGACAACCATCTGCACTTATCCAGGCTGCGGCAATTGGGCAGGCGATACGGGTTGCCGTTGTGTGCCAGTGGTGATGTCCGTATGCATGAACCCGGGCAGCGCAGGTTGCAGGATGTGTTGACAGCCGTGCGTCTGAATCAGCCATTGCAGCAGATTCCGGGGGCCTTGTTTTCCAATGCGCAGCGCCACCTGCGCAGCCTGAAACATCTGCAGCGGATCTATCCTGCTGAACTGTTGGCACAGACCGTCGACATCGCCGCACAATGCAGTTTTTCGCTGGCAGAACTACGGTATGAATATCCACGGGAATTCGTGCCTGAAGGCTACGGGAAGGACCAGTGGCTGCGCTGCTTGACCATGCGCGGTGCGGCAGAACGCTGGCCGCAGGGGATACCTGAAGACCTGGTGCGGCGGATCGATGCGGAGCTTGAGCTGATCGCTTCGCTCAACTATGCCGCCTATTTTCTTACTGTGTACGATATCGTGCGCTATGCGCGCAGTCAGGGGATTCTATGCCAGGGCCGTGGCTCGGCGGCCAACTCGGTGGTTTGCTATTGCCTTGGCATCACCGAGGTGGATCCCGGACGGATGGAGTTGTTGTTTGAACGCTTTATCTCTAAAGAGCGCAATGAGCCACCGGACATCGATGTCGATTTCGAGCATGAACGCAGAGAGGAAGTGATCCAGTATATCTACTCCAGGTATGGGCGCCACCGTGCTGCACTGGCGGCGACGGTGATCACCTATCAGCCCCGCAGTGCGATTCGTGCGGTCGGCATGGCGCTAGGGTTCAGCCGGCAGCAGCGTGAACAGCTGTTGCAGGCCTGGCAGGGTTGGAACGGTGACAGCCTGTGTTTCGATCCGCTCAGGTTGGGAGCGTTGAACAGGAGTCCTTTATTACAGCAGCTGGTTACGCTGGTGCCGCAGCTGATCGGGGTGCCCAGGCATTTGTCGCAGCATGTCGGGGGATTTGTCATCGCTGCAGAAACACTGGAGCAGCTGGTTCCGGTCGAGAATGCGGCGATGCCTGAACGTACACTGGTGCAGTGGGACAAGGACGACCTGGAAGCACTGGGGCTGATGAAGGTCGATGTCCTGAGCCTGGGGATGTTGACCGCGATCCGCAAGGCGCTGGCTTTGATCAGTGCGTATGAAGGCAGGCCGTTGTCGATGGCGCAGATCCCGGCACAGGACCCGGAAGTGTACCGGATGATTCAGCGGGCTGATACGATCGGTGTGTTCCAGATCGAGTCCAGGGCACAGATGTCGATGTTGCCGAGACTGCGGCCACGTAACTACTATGACCTGGTGGTGCAGATCGCAATCGTCCGGCCAGGGCCGATCCAGGGTGACATGGTGCATCCTTACCTGGCACGCCGTAATGGCCGCGAGCCGGTGAGCTATCCGGGTCCGGCGGTCGAAAAGATACTGGCACGTACCCTGGGGATTCCAATTTTTCAGGAGCAGGTGATGCAGCTGGCGATGGTCGCTGCCGGTTTCAGTGCCGGTGAGGCGGATCAGCTGCGGCGCAGCATGGCGGCCTGGAAGCGAAAGGGCGGGTTGGCGAAATTCGAATACAAGCTGCTGCGGGGGATGCTGCAGCGCGGCTACAGCGAAAGCTTCGCCAGGCAGATCTTCCGCCAGATCAAGGGCTTTGGTGAGTATGGTTTCCCGGAGTCGCACGCCGCGAGTTTTGCACTGCTGGCTTATGTCTCGGCCTGGATCAAGTGTCACCATGCCGCTGCGTTCACCTGTGCATTGCTCAACAGCCAGCCAATGGGTTTCTATGCCCCGGCGCAACTGCTTCAGGATGCGATACGTCATGGTGTCCGGGTATTGCCTGTGGATGTGCTGTACAGCGACTATGCGTGTACACTCGAAGACAGGCGGACATTGCGCCTTGGCCTGTGCCTGGTCAAGGGGCTGAGCAGGACCGCGGCGGCAAGGCTCGTAGGCAGCCGCAAGGCGCGGCGGTTTTCCAGCTTGCAACAGTTGGCTTCGCACGCCGGGCTTGGACGCAGGGCACTGCGCTGCCTGGCCGACGCTGATGCACTACGCAGCCTGTGCGGTAACCGCCACCAGGCGGGCTGGCAGGCGGCCGGTATAGAATACGTGACTTCGCTGTGGAGTGAACAGGTAGCTGAACAGCCGGTGCCGTTATTGCCGCTGCCTTCCGAAGCGCAGAATATTCTGCAGGATTATACGAGCACCGGGGTAAGCCTGCGCCGTCATCCACTGGCATTGTTACGCAGGCAGTTGCAGGCACGGCATTATCTGCAGGCAACGGAGTTGGCGCGGCTCGATGATGGTGCACAGGCGGCGACCGCCGGCCTGGTGATCAACAGGCAGAGTCCCGGCACGGCCGGTGGTGTGGTGTTCGTCACCCTGGAAGATGAAAGCGGTTACAGCAATATCATCGTCTGGCCGGCCTATGCACAGGCACAGCGCAGGCCGCTGCGCAGTGCCAGGTTGCTGGGTGTGCGTGGGCATGTGCAGAAACAGGACGGTGTGCTCTACCTGGTCGCCGGCCAGTTGCAGGACCTGAGTGCATGGTTGGGGGAACTGCCGGTTCGTTCACGGGACTTTTACTGACCGTCGCTATACTCAGGCGGGGCATTGTATTACAATTGTGGTGGATCTTTCAGGCGGCAGTCACTCTCGAGTATTCCGGGGTAACCCGGCAAGGCACAATGACGATAATTTTGCGCGTGGACAAACTTGTCAAGGATTACCCAGGCGTTCGCGCTGTCGATGACGTTTCTTTCTGTATCGAATCCGGCAGTTGCTTTGGCCTGCTTGGTCCGAACGGGGCAGGAAAGACCACGACCCTGGAAATCATCGAGGGGGTCGGCAGGCCGACTTCCGGGACGGTGCTGTACAAGGGCCAGCCGATTTCCAGGC
Source organism: Gammaproteobacteria bacterium (assembly GCA_027021095.1). Lineage (GTDB taxonomy): Bacteria > Pseudomonadota > Gammaproteobacteria > SZUA-21 > SZUA-21 > SZUA-21. Next base: position 17,402 of record JALUUZ010000541.1, on the reverse strand, counting down.
GGTTTCGGGAGGAGGCGGGGTTCCTGTTCCAGACCACGGCGTTGCAGGAATTTCTGACGGTACGCGAGACACTGGAGTTGTTCTATAAACTCTATGAGCGGACAGTGCCGCTACAGCAGATCATCGAAACCTGTGCACTGTCTGAGTTGTTGCAGCGAGACAACCGTAAACTGTCCGGCGGCCAGCGCCAGCGCCTGTTGCTTGGTATTGCATTGATCAATGATCCGCAGATCGTGTTTCTGGACGAGCCGACGACCGGTATGGATCCCCAGGCGCGGCAGAACTTCTGGAAGCTGATCGATTTCATCAAGCAGCAGCGGAAAACCATCGTGCTGACAACACACTACATGGAAGAAGCACAGCAGTTATGCGATGTGATCGCGATCATGGACCAGGGAAGAATCATCGCCAAAGACACACCGGAACAGTTGTTGAAAGAGCATTTCGACGATATTCTGTTACAGATTCCACAGGCCAGTTTTCCGTTTGCCGTGGCCGAGATGAAGGCACATGGAATACAAGAGCCCTGTTCGGTCAATGGCGGCATGGTGGACCTGCATACGCGGGACGTGCATAAGACGATTCTCAACCTGAACCGTCTCGATGTCGACCTGTCCCAACTCGTGGTGCGCAACCGTAACCTCGAAGACCTGTTTCTGAAGCTGACAGGGAAAGAGTTACGTGCTTAGCCCGCCTTTCTCACTACCGTTCGTAGCGGGGCCGCACCGTCGGGCCGTCGCAGCAGGAGCGTGGTGAGCAATGCGGGCCGGCTTCAGGCGCTACCTGGCGGTTATGCATGCGCGCAACATCGAGTTTTTGCGTGACCGTACCGCGCTGGGATGGAACCTGCTGCTACCGGTGCTGCTGGTCGCCGGTTTTGCGTTTTTGTTTTCCGAACAGGCCGGCGAGACTTACAAGGTGGCGATCCATGGCGCGGACTTTCCAGCCGATCCAAGCGCCGCACAACGGCGGCAGTACGTGGAAAAGTTTCCACTGTTTGCGATGAAATATATCAAGTTCGTTCGCATCACCAACCTGCAGACAGGGCTGCACAAGATCAGGCATCATCGACTGGACATGCTGGTCAGCCTGGAAGGCGGGCAGCGCCGCTATTGGATCAATGCTGAATCCAAGAAAGGTTATATTCTCGAACGGCTGCTGTGGGCTGCCGAGACCGGCCGCTCTGCAGCGATACCGGCACAGTCGCGTTACGTGAAGCAGGTCGAGCAGGGCAGGAAGATACGCTACATCGACTGGGTGCTGCCGGGCATTCTGGGAATGAATGTGATGTTCAGCTGCCTGTTCGGTATCGGCTATGTGATCGTACGCTATCGCAAGATGGGTGCATTGAAGCGCTTTCAGGCAACGCCGCTGACGGCGTTTGAATTCGTTGCGGCACAGGTGAGCTCGAGGTTGCTGATCATCCTGCTGATCACCGTGCTTGTCTTCGCCGGTTGCAACCTGTTTCTCGATTTCAGGGTGTATGGCAGTTACTTGTCATTGTTTGTCGTGTTTGCGCTCGGTGCCTTGAGCATGGTGTCGCTCGGCTTGATCGTCGCTGCACGCACCACCAGTGAAGAGTACGCCAATGGCGTGTTGAACCTGTTGTCCTGGCCGATGTTGATCTTCTCGGGGGTCTGGTTTTCGCTGGAGGGGCTGCATCCGCTGGCGCGTTCGTTTGCGCAGTGGTTGCCCTTGACGCATATGATCGACGCGGCGCGCGCAATCATGAATGATGGCGCCGGCCTGGTGCAGGTGTCCTGGCACCTGCTCGTGCTCGTCATCATGAGCTTGGTGTTCTTGCTGTTTGCCGCGTCGATCTTCAAGTGGGACAGGTTTTGACAATGTGCTGCCGGCAGAGAAAGGAATGACTGAACTGCAGGATCTTTCAGACGCTGAGTTGCGTCAGTATGGGTTTTCAGCACGGCGGCTGCGCCGGCTCGATGGCTACTTGCGTGAGGCAGTGGACTCCGGGATCGTGCCCGGTGTCTGCCTGGGGCTGGCGCGTGCAGACCATCCGGCAGTGTTTCTCACCCATGGGGTCAGGTCGCTGGAGCGCAATGACCGCCTGAGTACCGATTCGGTTTACCGGATTGCGTCATTGACCAAACCGGTGGTCAGCATCGCTGCATTGTTGTTGGCTGCACGTGGCTCGTGGCGGTTGGACGATCCGGTCGCCGACTATTTCCCGGAAATAGAGGGCATGCGTCTCCTGGACGGGGAGCCACTGCAGCAGCCGATGACATTGCTGCACCTGTTGACCCACACCGCCGGGTTCGGCTATGACTTCAACGTTCCGGCAGGCCTGGTCGGCAGCTATAACAGGGTCGGCGTGGCACAGTCATTGCAGACCACCCACGACTTCGCATTATGGCTGACGCGGCTGCCGTTGTTGTTTCAGCCGGGTCATGGCTGGCATTATGGATACTCGACCGACCTGCTTGGTTACTTGGTGGAGCTGGTCGGCGGGCAACCGCTGGATGTATTCCTGCGCGAAAATATTTTCCTGCCACTGCAGATGCACGATACAGGGTTTTCACTGCAAGGTGTACAGCGTGAACGCTATGTGTCGCTGTATCGCTACAGTCAGGACAAGGGTTTCAGGCTGCTGGATTCCCCGCAGAGCAGCAGCGTGTTCAACTCGAACAGGGTGTGCAGTGGCGGCGGAGGGTTGCTGTCGTCGCCGGCGGATTACATGAAATTCGTGCGTATGTTGAACGGGTTCGGCCGGTTTCAGGCACAGGGAGGGGAGCAACAACTTGTCAGTGAGACAGCGGTAGAGGCGATGGCGGCGAACTGTCTGCCAATGCAGTATATCCCATATACAATCGGTGCGGGGATCGGCTACGACACGGAAGGATACGGGTTTGGTTACAATGTCAGAACCTTGGTCAATCCCCGGGTCAAGTCTTACCTGGCATCGGAAGGCGAGTTCGGCTGGGCCGGGTCGAACAACACCTATTTCTGGGTCGATCCGCACAGGGACCTCGGCGTGGTCGTGTTTACCCACGTGGTGCCGTTCGCGTGGTTTCCGTTGGAACAGGAGGTCAAGCAACATGTGTATTCGGCGCTGGTTGCATGACATAAAATCGATCGAAAATCACGATGTTCTTTGTTACTATACAAAATTAAAACCCATGAGCTGAATTTATACCCGATGCAGGTGCTCGGGATTAGGTTGTCAATAATTATTTGTTCTGGTGGCTTATTTTTGTGTTTGGCTCATTGACAGTAAAACAGCGCCCAAAATTACTTGTTTTACTATTAGTTTAGCTTATAGACTAGAACCCTAATTTTAATTGCACCACTTGAGTCCAAGGTTTATTATCCCCGCCGGATATTCTGCACATTGGGCTTGGGAAGCACTGAACGGGGCACTGGCAAGCATGGTGGATATCCAGCCTTATCGTGAAGGCCGCGGTACCAGGTTTATCCTCAGGCCGCATCAATCTCTCAGTTGGGAGCAGATGCTTATTGCTTATGGCCTGATCGCAGTAGTTTGCCTGGGGGTGGCTGTGGCATTTGCCTCATCAGGCCTGTGGCTGGTACTGCCGTTTGCGGGAGTCGAGGTGCTTGTGCTGGGTATCGCGTTCTATTCCTGCGCCAGACGTGGGTTCAGCATGGAGGTCATCGGTATCAGGCCTGATACCTTATATATAGAGCGTGGCCGGTATCTGCCGGAAACAAGACATGAATTTAAAACGGCTTGGACAAAAATCAGTATAATCAGCCCCCGCTACCGGGGACACCCAAGCCGGCTGACGGTCGGTTCACAAGGCAGGTCGGTGGAAATCGGTGCGGCCTTGACCGAAGAAGAGAGACTGGGACTGGCAAGGACTATGCAAAAAACGATTTCCCGCTTGTTGTCTCCCTTGTAGATGGCCGATTGACAGAGACAGAATAAAGAAAAAGATTTGATTTGAGGCTTTTGCTATTTGAGGAGTGATAACGACATGTCGTCCAATATCATGAAGATCGTTCTAAAAAGTGTATCACTGCTGTTGTTGTTGACGGCGGCGGGTACCGTATTCGCGGAATACAATCTGAATATTCCCAAACCTCACACCCCGAACGCGACAGTGATGTATAACCAGAACATGTTTTCGATCTGGGTCTGCTTCTGGATCGGTGTGGTTGTCTTTGGTGCGATGATTATTTCGATCATCTTTCACCGCAAGTCGAAGGGGGCGAAACCGGCAAGTTTTCATGAGAGTACGGCATTGGAAGTAGCGTGGACGATCGTGCCGTTCGGTATCCTGATTGCCTTTGGTGTCTATGCGACCAGTGGTATCCTGCAGGTCGAAGATACGACACAGAAAGCAGGAAAGATTACGGTTGATGGGAAAACATGGTCCTGGACTGATAAAAACAATAAGAAATCCGAATTGAACGTCAAGGTAGTTGCTCATCAATGGTATTGGACCTATGAAATCCTCGAAGGCCACAAGACAGTCTATAAATTCGACAGCGTAATCGACAAGTCACATAAAGAGGCTTCGCTGAAAGGGAAGGATGTCTCGAAAATCAAGAACTACATGGTTGAAGTCGATAAACCGCTGTATCTGCCCACCAACACCAAGATCCGTTTTCTGATTACTGCCGATGCCAAGGACGTGATTCACTCCTGGTGGATACCGAAGCTTGGAGTCAAAAGAGACGCAATTCCAGGTTTTATGAATGAGGCCTGGACGGTGATCGATGCAAGCGACAACGGCAAGTTTTTTCGCGGCCAGTGTGCCGAGTTGTGCGGTACCTACCACGCGTTTATGCCGATCGTCGTCAAGGCGGTCAGCAAGGAAAAATTCAAGGAGTGGCTTGCCGCAGGCAAGTCTGAGAGCCAGAAGCTGGCCAAGGTGGACTGGAACAAGACCAACCTGATGAGTCACGGCAAAAAGGTCTATGAAGCCAAATGTGCAGCCTGCCATAAGCCCGATGGCTCAGGGACACCGCCTGCGTTTCCGGCGTTGAAGGGAAGCAAGATCGCCAACGGCAAGGCGGCGGATCATATTGGTATCGTGTTGAAGGGTAAGAATGCCATGCCTGCGTTCAAGACGATGAGCGATGCAGATCTCGCGGCGGTCATCACCTATGAACGTAACAGTTGGGGCAACAAAGGTTCTGTAGTCAAGCCGGCTGACATCAAAGCAGCCCGGGCGCGCTAAGTGTAATTTGGAGGATATGAAATGAGTGAAGCGGTTGCACACGATCACCACCATGCACACCCGACCGGGTTGAAACGCTGGTTGTTCACTACCAATCACAAAGATATCGGCACGCTGTACCTGTGGTTCAGTTTTACCATGTTTATCGTTGGCGGTATCATGGCACTGGTTATTCGTGCCGAGCTGTTCGAGCCCGGGATGCAGATCGTCAAGCCGAACTTTTTCAACATGATGACGACTCTGCACGGCCTGATCATGGTGTTTGGCGCGATCATGCCGGCATTCGTCGGCCTGGCGAACTGGCTGATCCCGATGATGATCGGCGCACCGGACATGGCGCTGCCGCGGATGAACAACTGGAGTTTCTGGATTCTGCCGTTTGCGGCCACCCTGCTGGTTGCACCGATGTTCATGGGCGGCAATTTCATGGATGGCCAGGGGCCTGCGTTCGGTTGGACCTTCTATGCGCCGTTGTCGACCAACTACCAGAATCTTGGTTTCTTCGTGTTCGCGGTGCACTTGCTTGGGATTTCATCGATCATGGGGTCGATCAATATCATCGCCACGATTCTCAACATGCGGGCACCGGGCATGACGCTGATGAAGATGCCGTTGTTCGTCTGGACCTGGTTGATTACTGCATTCCTGCTGATCGCCGTCATGCCGGTACTGGCCGGCGCGGTGACCATGCTGCTGACCGATCGCTATTTTGGTACCAGTTTCTTCATTGCAGCAGGAGGAGGTGACCCTGTTCTGTTCCAGCACGTATTCTGGTTTTTCGGTCACCCGGAAGTCTATATCATGATCCTGCCTGCATTCGGAATTGTTTCCCATATTATTCCGACCTTTGCGCGCAAGAAGCTGTTCGGTTATTCGTCGATGGTCTATGCGACCGCCAGTATCGCGTTTCTTTCGTTTATCGTCTGGGCGCACCATATGTACACCGTCGGTATGCCGAAGGCGGGGATCCTGTTCTTTACCTATGCGACCATGCTGATCGCGGTACCGACCGGGGTTAAAGTGTTCAACTGGGTGGCGACCATGTGGCGCGGCGCGATGACCTTTGAGACGCCGATGCTGTTTGCGATCGCGTTCGTCGTGTTGTTTACCTTTGGCGGGTTTACCGGGCTGATGCTGTCGATCTCGACGGCGGATTTCCAGTACCATGACAGCTATTTCGTGGTCGCGCATTTCCATTATGTGCTGGTGCCGGGCGCGTTGTTTGCAATCATAGCCGGGGTCTACTACTGGCTGCCGAAGTGGACCGGGAACATGTACAGCGAAACCTTGGGTAAATGGCACTTCTGGTTGTCGGCGATTTCAGTCAACCTGACCTTTTTCCCGATGCATTTCGTCGGGCTTGCAGGCATGCCTCGGCGTTATGCGGACTACCAGTTGCAGTTTGCCGAGTTCAACATGATGTCCAGTATCGGTGGATTCGTTTTCGGCCTGTCGCAGCTTATTTTCCTGTACCTGGTCATCAAGTGTATCCGCGGTGGAAAGAAGGCTACCGACCAGGTTTGGGACAATCCGGAAGGCCTGGAGTGGACGGTTCCGTCGCCGGCTCCCTATCATACCTTCGAAACGCCGCCCGCGGTCAAATAGGAGGATAGCCTGTGAATATGCCAGTGATGACACAAGAGGAACTGCTGCAGCGGCGCAGGAACGCGGCACGAACGGCGTTTCAGCTCGCAGGGTTTTGTGTCATCCTGCTGGTGATGTTCGTGGGATCGGTGATGCTGAAAAACAGGGCCGCCAAGCCGGGAGCACAGGAAGTAAAAACCACAGTCAAAGGCAGTGGACCTGCTGCGGCTGGTCGTACCGAGGACAGCCGGAGGTAAGGCCATTGGACGCCGAGCAAAGAAAAGCCAATAGCAGAACCGTGAAAAAGGCCGTCGTGGTCGTGATTGGCATGTTTGCGTTCGGTTTTGCACTGATTCCGCTGTACAATGTCATTTGCGAGAAACTGGGGATCAACGGGCAGACGGAACAGGTGTCGAAAGCGGTGGCGGCAAAGGTCAAGCCAGATCTGCAACGCAGTATTACGGTTAAGTTCTACTCGCACGTCAATTCCGGCCTGAATTGGGAATTCGAGCCGGCAGTGGACCAGGTCAGTGTGCACCCGGGGAAACTGACGCGCGTGGAATACATTGCGACCAACCGTACCGGCGCGGAGACTGTCGGCAGGGCTACATTCAGAATCAGCCCGCCGGAAGCAGCCAGGTTTTTCAAGAAAAGTGAATGTTTCTGTTTTACCCAACAGAAATTGAAAGGCGGACAGCGCAGGCGAATGCCTTTGGTATTTTATATCGATCCGAAGATTTCCAAGCGGATCGACTCGATCATCTTGTCCTACAGTTTTCAAAATGCGGCACAGTATGCAAAGAAATAGCCGGGCAAGAGCGGTGGATATGGTTTTTTATAAATAAAACATTAATTTCAAAGAGAGGACTCATCATGTCAGCACATGGCGGATATTATCTACCTGAACCCAGTCACTGGCCCTTGGTCGGCTCGCTGGGTTTGTTTTTGACGACAGGCGGATTGGCGATGGCTCTGCCATCCTCACCTGGAGGTGAAATGGGCAGCCTGGCCGTCATGTATACCGGCTTTGCCGTCTTGGCATTTATGATGTTCGGCTGGTTCGGTACAGTCATCCGTGAGAGTGAAAGCGGTGTCTACAACGAGCAGGTCGACCGTTCATTTCGTATGGGCATGGGCTGGTTTATCTTTTCGGAAGTGATGTTCTTCGCCGCGTTCTTCGGCGCGTTGTATTACGTCCGCGAGATCGTACTCGAACAGCTGGCCCAGACCAGCGCCAACCCTTACAACAACCTGACCGGAGAATGGATCTGGCCGGCATTCAAGGGCGCGACCTGGCCGACTGCAGGTCCGGAAGGACTGGTCTACAAGGGTGCTGAACTGGCGGAAGGTGCCAAGCTCGGCGCCAAGGAATTCCTGAGTATGAAGGCTATGGGGATTCCGGCATTGAATACGTTGATCCTGCTCAGCAGTGGCGTGACACTGACGATCGCACACTGGGGATTGAAGAAAGGCAACCGCAATCAACTGATCCTGTGGCTGGCAGCGACCGTCTTACTTGGTTTCCTGTTTATCGGTTTTCAGGCCTATGAGTATGTCCATGCCTATTCAGATGAAATGAACCTGCGGCTTTCGACCGGCGCGTACGGCAGTACCTTTTTTATGTTGACCGGCTTTCACGGCTTGCATGTGTTGGTCGGTGCCACCATCTTGACGGTAGTCCTGTTGCGTTGTATCAAGGGACATTTCAGCGAAGAGCATCATTTTGCGTTCGAGGCAGGCGCCTGGTACTGGCACTTTGTCGACGTGGTCTGGCTTGGCTTGTTTATATTCGTCTACTGGCTGGTTTAACAGCCGGAACAGCCGGAAAAGGCGCCGCTCAACGGCGCCTTTTTTCGTTGACCGGAATCAGAGGACAGGGTTTGAAAAGATTTGGGAAAGTTCCGAAGATTACTTGGTATTTTTATGCGTGTCGGTCGCGTATGGCTTGCTCAATGGTAGCTTTCCCGTATCGAGCAGACCGTGTGGTTGGATCCACCCCATGCGTGCACCGAACATCAGCAAGGCAAATAGAAATACGGACAGGCCGATACGCCAGGTCAGTGATTTCAACAGGCGGGTCGAATCTCCTTTCTGACTCATCAGGTGATACAGCGCGGAACCCAGGGCTGAAACAATCAGTACCAGGAACAAGACCACGACGATTTTGAACGGTGCCACGCCCAGGAGTTTGAGCAGCAGTGCAAACGCTGACAAAAACAATAAAAAAAACAGGATATTCAGATTGTCGAGCAAAGCGGGTTTCTTCAGCAGCTTCATTGTATTCGCTCACTTCAGTTTCTTGTAGAGACCATTGATAAGATTGATTTATCTGTCCAGTCAATTCATGGATCGGACTGTGCAGCGTATACTGCTTACTGGGTATACGGCTTGTCAGGCTGGCTTAATATGTTAACAGAATATACAATAGCCGACTACAAAATAACAGTACCAGGATGCGGCGAGGTGCGGCAAAGTAAGCTCGGTCAGGAGGAGGGCCGAGCGCTGAACGGTTCAGGTATGATAGCGAGATTTTACATGTATCACTGAGGTATGTACGACGCCGGTTGGGCGGAACTGAAAACGATGAAGATAGGAAAAAAGTACATATTCACCCCGGGCCTGGTGCCGACCTTGGTGACCTTGCTGTTGTTGGTGTTGTTGATCAACCTGGGTCTCTGGCAGCTGCGCCGGGCGGATTTCAAATACAAGCTGCGTGCCGACCGGAATCACAATGCAACATTACCACTGATAGAGCTCACGGCATCACTGACAGACCTCGATCGCATGGTACAGCGAAAGGTACGCCTGCGCGGGGAATTCGTTTCCGGCTATCAGGCAGCCTTGGCCAATATCAAGTACAAGCACAACCCGGGTTTTTTCGTCGTGCAGCCGTTCAGGTTGCAGGGTAGTACTATGCACGTGCTGGTCATTACAGGTTGGGTGCGCCAGGTCAGCGGATTCAATCGATTGCCGCCGATGCCGGCGACGCCGCCGGGTAAGCGCGTGTTGACCGGGGTCGTCGACCGCAAACCAGCGGTGGGTATCGAGTATGGCACGCCGGACGCAGGGTTTCCCCAGTGGCCGAAGCTGCTTACCTATATCAATATAGATTGGTACCGCAAGCAGCTCGGAAAACCTTTTTTGCCCTATGTCGTCAAGCAGTATGGTGCAGTCAGCCAGCAGGAAAAAACCCGTTTCGGCCTGGTTCGTGACTGGAAATTTTTCGCCAGCCAGTATGAAATCATGCCGCCGGAAAAGCATGTCAGTTATGCGTTCCAGTGGTTTTCACTGGCATTGGTGTTATTCGGTATCTATCTGGGGGTGAATATTCGCCGGGCCGGCACGACAGCATCGGAACCTGATTCGGAGTTGCAATGATGAGACCGCAGACCAAAAATAAAATCAGCCTGGTGTTGATCCTGGCGGTTTTTTTAGGGCCGTTTGTCGCGGCCTACTTGTGGATCAAGTACAATGATGATCCCAGGCCTGGGCACGTTTCCTCGCTGGGACAGTCGAACTACGGAAAATTGGTGCTGCCGGTAAGACCCCTCGACCTGACCGGGCTGAAGGACCTTCAGGGAAGGCCGCTTACACAGCGTGACCTGGCAGGTTACTGGACCTATGTTTACATCGATTCCTCGCAATGCGATAAACGGTGCCAGCGAAACATTTACTACCAGCGCCAGGTGCGTTTACTGCAGGGCAAGGAAATGGGGCGTGTCAAGGCGCTTTTCATCGTTAGCGACACGCAGGGATTGACTGAGTTAAAGGGACACCTGCAGAATTTCCCGGTATTGAAGGTTGCAGTGCTTGCCCCGGAGGCGGCACAGAAATTCACGGCGCAGCTGGAAGTGAAGGACCCAGTCACCGGGAAGCGGTCATTTGCCGAGCGCAGAATCTATTTGATGGATCCCAAGGGGCAAGTGATGATGTACTATGACACCAACCGGGATTTGTCATTGGACCGGAAGCTTGCCAAGGGCATGGTAAAGGACCTGAAGAGGCTGTTGAAGATCAATAAAGATGTGGTAGAGAAAAAGTGAGTAGGAAGTTCCTGGTACTGAATTTTATCGCGGTAGTGCTTGCGTTGGTCGTCGTCACCCTTGGTGCCTATACACGCCTGTCCGATGCAGGGCTTGGCTGTCCGGACTGGCCTGGCTGCTACGGTCATCTTGGTTCGCCGACCACGGCGAAACAGATTGCGAAGGCAAAACAGCGGTTTCCCGGTCAGAAGGTCGAACCGGCCAAAGGCTGGAAAGAGATGATTCACCGCTATTTCGCCGGTACGTTGGGACTCCTGATTTTCGTGTTGGCGGTACTTGCCTGGCGCCACAAGCAAGACAAGAGGCTGCGCAGACTGACGCTTGTGCTCGCGTTGCTGGTCGTGTTCCAGGCGATGCTGGGAATGTGGACAGTGACACAGAAACTGCAGCCGCTGATCGTGACGGCACACTTGCTGTTCGGGTTTACGACGCTGAGTTTTTTATGGGTGCTGTTCTATGGCCAGGTCTATGCTAACACGCGGCAGCCTGGGCCGGGTAAGGGTAAAATGATTCTGCTGGCCGGTATCCTGGTACTGGTGCTGCAGATTGCGCTGGGCGGCTGGACGGGATCGAATTATGCAGCGGTGACTTGTACCGACTTTCCGACCTGTTACAATCAGCAGTGGTTTCCGCAGCATGATTTCAAGGAAGCATTCAAGTTGTGGCGCAAGCTTGGGGTCAACTACGAATTCGGCAAGCTTGATCCGGCGGCACGGATAGCGATCCACATGACCCACCGGATCGGTGCGGTGGTCACCTTGGTCGTGCTGTTGCTGATCGGGTTCTGGGTGTTGGTGAAACGTCCGTGGATGCGTGGTGCGGCGCTGTTGTTGTTCGTTGGCTTGGGGACGCAGATCGCGTTGGGCATCACCATCGTGCTCAAAGCCAGGCCGTTGTATGTCGCTGTTGCCCATAACGGCACAGCGGTATTGCTGCTGTTGATTCTGTTGACACTTTACATCCAGAACAGGTATGAACAGCCGGTCCGTCCCATTGGGCCGTCGCAGTAGAAGGGTGGCGAGAAATGCGGGCTAGGGCGACATGGCGAGAGTACCTGGAGCTGTGCAAGCCGAAGGTCGTAGCGCTGATTTCATTTACCGCACTGGTAGGCATGTTTATGGCGACCAATCCGCCGGCGATGGTGCCTTGGGACATCCTGGTGTTCGGCAATCTCGGGATTTTTCTTGCGGCCTCGGCCGCGGCGGCGATCAACCATGTGGTCGACAAACGTATCGATTCACAGATGAAGCGTACGCATGAGCGGCCGGTGGCGGCGGGTGCCGTCTCGCCCGGCAATGCACTGCTGTTTGCATTGTTTCTTACCGTGGTATCGATGTTGATCCTGGTGTTGCTGGTCAATCCGCTGACGGCCGTGTTGACCTTTGTGGCGCTGATTGGTTATGCGGTGGTCTATACCATGTATTTGAAGCGTGCAACCCCGCAGAATATCGTGATCGGTGGTGCCGCCGGGGCAGCGCCACCCATCCTGGGCTGGGCGGCAGTGACGGCAGGCACCGATCCGCAGTTTACCAATTCGTTCTGGTTGTTTTTGCTGATCTTTGTCTGGACCCCGCCGCACTTCTGGGCGTTGGCGATTTACCGGCGTGAAGAATATTCAAAAGCAAATGTGCCGATGCTGCCTGTGACCCATGGAGTTGCCTTTACCCGTTTACATGTGTTGTTGTACACCATTTTGCTGGTATTGATCAGCTTGATGCCTTTTCTGACCGGAATGAGTGGCAAGTTTTATCTGTCTGGTGCATTACTGCTTGGCGCAGGGTTTATGTACTATGCGATTCGGCTTAATCTTTCAAAAGATGACCGGCTGGCGATCAGGACTTTCGTGTATTCGATCTATTACCTGATCGGCATGTTTGCCGCGTTGTTGATTGACCACTATCTTTAGTAGCATCAAGCTTTCCCTAAAATATATTTATGACTATCCAGTCTGTATGCCGTGTGTGTCTTGTCGTTGCCGGTTTCAGCCAGCAGTGCGGTACGGTATTTTTCAAATTCACTGTTTACCATGGAACATTGAATCCTGCCTGTCGATTCCAGACATGGCAACAGTCCCGCACTTGCCCGCCGGCGGCGAATTCTCCTATCTATTATTTGTATGCTCGATAAAAAAATTTTACCAGCGAACGCTGAAATTGCATGCTCTTGATTTTATATATTTTATTTAAATACCTTAATAAAAAAACTGCTAATAAATTTAATATAATCATGTAGTTATTGATAATCCCGGGAAAGACTTCCAGCACTTGCATTTTTTTCTATCTGAGTAAGAATGAGCATGTCACTTGAGGGATACGGCTAACTAACCAGCTATTTCCGGTTTTATTGAATTGGAAATGACTTTGGCATGCCCAGCCAAAGGAATTGGTGTACCTTATCTTTCCGTGATGTTTACTTTTATATTGTTACATTGCCCAAAAGAACGGCCTCGAAAGAGGCCGTTCGCTTTTGGAGTTCTGCCTTTGTATTGACGAGCCTGCTGGGCTGAACAATAAGTAATCAATAAAATATTTTTATCACGAATTCGCCCCGCCTTTCTGTGTGGACCAACACGCCATGCACACCTAATCTTCCATGATTTTCCGCAATTTTTTCATTGCATTGCTCTCCAGCTGACGGATACGTTCGGCTGACACCTGGTATTTCGTTGCCAGGTCCTGCAGCGTTGACTTGTTCTCCTGCAGCCAGCGTGAGGTCAGGATGTCCTTGCTGCGTTCATCGAGCGTGACCAGCGCTTTTTTAAGCTTGTTTTCATTGTGGTCTTTGAGGTCAGCTTTCTCCAACGCAGCGGCGGGTTCATGCCGCGTATCCTGCAAATAATCCACCGGCGACTGGTAGCCGTCGTCATTGTCGTCATTTGTGTTGTCAAACGTGATATCAGCGCCGCTGAGGCGTGATTCCATTTCCAGGACGGTCTCGGGCTTGACCCCGAGGTCTTTGGCGACCTGGTCGACCTCCTCCTTTCTGAACCAGCCTAGGCGTTTCTTCCTGCTGCGCAGGTTGAAAAACAGCTTGCGTTGGGCCTTGGTCGTCGCAATTTTTACGATACGCCAGTTTTTTAGAATAAATTCATGTATTTCAGCTCTAATCCAGTGCACGGCAAAGGAGACCAGTCTGACCCCGACACTGGGATCGAAGCGCTTGACCGATTTCATCAGGCCGACATTGCCTTCCTGCACCAGGTCGCCGATCGGCAGGCCGTAACCAGCATAACCCCGTGCGATATACACGACGTAGCGCAGCTGCGACAGCACAAGTTTTTCCGCAGCCCGCAGGTCGCCCTTTTCACGGTAGTTTCTTGCCAGCTGGAACTCTTCCTCCTTGCTCAATACCGGGATCGCATTGACTGCCTGCACATAGTTCTCAAAGCTGCTAACCGGGACTGGCAAGGCCATGCTCATTGAATTCACTGTTAAGGCGTTGACTTCGTTCATCATCAGTTTCCTTTGCGTTCCCAATTGTTTACCCGATTTTAGCACTCTTAAAAGTAGAGTGCTAACTCTATTTGACCTGAAAATGGCAAAAGGTTCCAGAAAAAAATCGCTTGGTTGCGCGAACTTTGGCCTTATTGCCCACTAAAATTAATGTTTTTCTGAAGCTTGCCACGATGACGTGGTCAAGCCCTAGCCCGCATTTCTCATCACCCTTCTACTGCGACGGTGCAATCGCACGCCCTGGCTGGCTTTCGCTCGGTCGGAGTGCTCGACATAGTGTCGACTATGCCTGCGCGCTCCTCGGTCGCGAAAGCCACCCATGCCGCACCCTTGCGCCGTCTCGCTACGAACGGTGGTGAGAAATGCGGGCTAGGCGCTGTGCCTATCATAAACCAGTATCATGAATATTCAGTATTGCTAATATAGGGCAAAAGGATCAAAAAGTCATTGACCTGTGCCAGTGTCCTGGGTGGATTCCACGGCGACTGGGCTGTAGCACACCCCGTCAGCGGCGTAGATACAGATTCGGTTGCGGCCACGCTGCTTGGCCGCATACAGCGCCTTGTCGGCGTAGGAAAGCAGCTTGGTCAAGTCGGCATTGGGATGGTCGGTGGTGGAGGCCATGCCGATGGAGACGGTCGTCAGTACATTCATTGGTTTCAGGATTTCGATTTTGCGGCGCAGGACTTCGGCCTTGGCGCTGATTTCACGGGTCGTAATATTGGGCAGGATCACCGCAAACTCCTCACCACCGAAACGGACGATCATCGAGTTCGCCTGGAAGCTCTGGTTCAGCAGATCGCCGAGCGCGGCGAGGACATGGTCGCCGGTGATATGGCCCAGGTTGTCATTGATTTTTTTGAAATGATCGATATCCATCAGAATCGCCCACACCGGCTGGTTTTCCGGTTCACGAATAAAGGCCTCACCGTGATCGAGCAGATAACGCTTGCTGCGCACCCCGGTCAAGCTGTCGGTCGAGGCGATCCGCTGCATTTCTTCGGCCTGGAAGCGCAACGCGTTGAATTGTTGTTTGATCAGCAGCAGTGAACGGATACGGGCGATCAATACTTCCTCGACGATCGGCTTGGTCACGAAGTCGTTGGCACCGGCGTGAAACACTTCGGCCTGGCGTTCGTCGTTGTCGGTCACGGTGACGACCAGCACCGGCATTTCCTGCTGCGACAGGTGCAGGCGTGTGCGGATTGCGTGCAGCAGATCCCCGCCCGTGAGTTTCCCCTTGAGGTAGAAATCGGTCATCACGATATCGATGACCTCCTCTTCCGGCACTTCTTTGTCCAGCGAGCGTTTGATGATCTCCAGTGCCTGCTCGGCCGAGGTCGTATGGGTGATCTTCAGGCCGTGCTTTTCCATGATATTGCAGGTGATGATCGCCGCAGTGCGGCTGTCCTCGACATACAGGATACGACCGACCAGGCCGGAGTTGCGTCGGCTGACCGATTTGATGAAGTCGACAAATGACTGATATCCCAGGGATTTATCGAAATAATCCGTGACCCCCGCATCGAAGCCCTCGCGCAGCAGGCGGCTGTCTGCATCGCCTGAAACCACGATGATCGGGGTGTAGTGGTGAGAGCTGGTTTTACGGATCGCCCGGGTCAGGTCCAGGCCATCCATATCCGGCAGCATCAGTGCCGTGGTGATCAGGTCGAACTTACCGCCACCGCTGAGAAAGGAAAGGGCCTCCCGGCCACTGCCGCACGCAGTGATCTTGGCGCTTTCCATTTCGTTACGCAGTATCCGCGTAATGATCGTACGCGATACTTCGGATCCATCCACAACCATGATGCTTGTGGTTTTTTTCATGTGTTAGTATATAAACTCTGTAATTTCATCTGGTTAGTTTATCTCCCGGCCGATCGGGCAGTATCGTCACGTTGGTTCGATCGCTGCAAGATGGCGGCTGACGGATACCCATGAGCCGATCAGGCCAAGCAAGGTGCTGAGTCCGACCAGAATGCCAATTGTAGACCAGTCCGGCACCAATAACCTGAAATTGCTTCCTGACAGCGACGCAAACTCTGCGACGGGTTTCGATAAATACATTATTCCTGCTGAAGTAATCAGCCAGGCGAACAATCCACCAAACATACCATACCATGCGCCGGAGAATAAAAAGGGTCTTCTTACATAAGCGTTCGTTGCGCCGATAAGTTTAAAGATGATTATTTCGTCATGCTTGTTCTGTATCTCGAGGCGGATGGTATTGCCAACGATCAGAATGACACCCAGTGCCAGGATCCCACCGATGATCACCGTCGCCCTGTGACCAATCTCTACTAGTTTGTATAGTTTGCGTAGCATGGTTTTATCAAGGTGAATCGAGTCGATTTGACCGAGTTTTTGTAATTTTTTTGTGAATTCGTTAATGACTTCCGGTTTTCTGACACCGGGTTTCAGGCTGACGACAATGACCGCAGGCAGCAGGTTTTTCAACTCATCGCTGATACGGCTGCCGGTCGTGCCGGTGATCTTTTTGTATTCTGCCAGCGCGTCGTCCGGTGACATGGCCCGGACTTTACCGACCAGCGCGGAACGGCCGATTTTCTGCGCAACGCGCTGGGCATGAAAATAACTGCTGCCGGGCCGCATAAACAGGGTGATCTGTGCCTGGCGCGGCAGCGAGCGGCTGATGCTGTCGGCATTCTTGACCAGCATGTAGAGCCCGGCCGGCAGTGCCATCGCGATACCGATGACACCGCAGATCAGCAGGCTGGAGACCGGGGCCCGGAGCAGTTCCAGCAGGCTGGTATAGAAGGCTTTCCAGTTCAAGGCCAGCGCCTGCAGGATTCGCCAGCCGATCGAGAGACGATGTTTCGTGGCCTGGTGACCGCCGCGCCGCGGCCTGCTACTGACGCTGGACATCAACTGGCTGTGGCGTGGGCGTGTGGAGTAACGTGGATTCAATGTACTGCCTCACTCGGCCCGGTTGCGTTGGTGCGAAACGATTCTACCCTTCTGCAGGACGATTTTTCGGTAGGGCATGGCCTCGATCAGGTTCAGATCGTGACTGGCAACCAGGACGGTGACGCCAACCTGGTTGAACTGTTCGAACAGTGCCATGACTTCCGCGGACAGTTCAGGATCGAGGTTGCCGGTGGGTTCATCGGCGAGCAGGATTTCGGGTTTCCCAGCGATGG
>JALUUZ010000540.1 GCA_027021095.1 Gammaproteobacteria bacterium | reverse complement strand
CCGTGACGACCGGATGGTAGTGTTTGCCACCGCGTCACCGCGGCCGGGTAAATTTTACTACCTGACTCGGGCCGTGACGGCCGGCAGGTTTGCCGTGCCGGAGATCCGTGCCGAAGCGATGTATGATCCGTCACTGTTCAGCTGGTCCGGCGCCGGGGTAATGAGGATAAGCCCCGATACCCTGGCAGGCCGGAGCGGGCGGTGAAGCGAATGCGGCTGTTGCCCCGCATAGGCCGGCTGTGCCGGCCGGGCGTCTTGTGCAAAGGCGTTGCCGCTGCGCTGCTGTTGTTGCTGGTGCTGTTGTACAGCGTACCGCTGCCGCTGCAAAAGCTGTCGGCGCCGCAGGCCTACCGTTTTTTCGATCGTCACGGCAGGCTGGTCAATCTGCTGATTTCGGCAGATGGTTATTTCAGGATGCGTGTGCCGGTCAGCAAGATATCACCGTTGTTTATCAAGACACTGCTGCTTTACGAGGACAGGCACTTCTACCGTCACTTTGGTGTCAACCCGGCGGCGATCGGCCGTGCGGTCTGGGACAACCTGTTTGTCAACCGGCGCCGGGTCGGCGGTTCGACGATCACCATGCAACTGGCACGTATGCTCGAACGCAGGCCGCGCACCTATTGGGCCAAGTTCGTCGAGTCGTTTCGTGCGCTGCAGCTGGAGCTGCGCTACAGCAAAGAGGAAATCCTGGCGCACTACCTGTCGATCGCCCCGTACGGCGGTAACATCGAAGGCCTGGAGGCGGCGGCGCAGCGGTATTTCGGCAAGAGCGCAAAGTACCTGTCGATCGGTGAAACAGCCTTACTGGTCAGCATCCCGCGCTCGCCGAATACACTGCGGCCGGATCTCCATCCTCGGGCGGCGCGAAAACGCCGCGACAAGATCCTCAGCCTGATGCTGGCGCATAAGCTGATCAGCGCGGATCAGTATCAGCGTGCACGCCGCGAACCGGTGCAGGTCGAACGCGTGCCGGCGGTCAACCTGATCCCGCACACTGCCTGGCGCCACCGGCTGAAGCACCCGCGGCACTACCAGGTCGGTACGACTATCGATGCGGCGATGCAGCGGCTTTCCCAAGACCTGGTCAGGCGTTACCTGAAGCGTGTCAGGCGCCACCATATCACCAATGCCGCCGTGGTGGTGATCGACAACCGCACCCGCGAGGTGCGGGCGCTTGTCGGCTCGTCGGATTTTTTCTCGCGTTCGCGGCTGGGGTTCAACGATGGTACCATGGTGCCGCGCTCTCCCGGTTCGACACTGAAACCGTTTGTGTATGCGCTGGCTTTACAGCGCGGCCTGGTGTCGGAAAAAACCGTGCTCTATGACTTTCCGGTGCAGTATGCCGGTTATGCGCCGCAGAACTACGACAAACGTTTTAACGGCCTGGTGACGGTGCGCGAGGCGTTGAAGGAGTCATTGAACACGGTCGTGGTGACACTGTACAAGCGGCTGGGTGTCGAGAGCCTGTATGATCTGCTTAAAGCCGGTGGGATCACGACCTTGACCATGCCGGCCAGAGAGTATGGCCTGCCATTGGTGCTGGGCGGCGTCGAGGTGCGCCTGCTGGAATTGACGAGCCTGTATACGGTACTGGCCAATCAAGGAGTCTACCGGCCTTATCGGCTGTTCACCACCAAGACGCCGCGGACCGGCACCGGCAGGCGCCTGCTGAGCCGCGAGGCGAGCTGGATCGTGACCAGTATCCTGACCGATGTCGAACGGCCGGACTTTCCCGCCAGCTGGCAGTTCAGCCGTCATCGCCAGACCATCGCCTGGAAGACCGGGACTTCGTATGGTAACCGTGATGCCTGGAGTATCGGCTACACCAAAAAATACACGATCGGTGTCTGGCTCGGCAATTTCGATGGCTCGCCGTCGAAAGGCTTGCTGGGCCGTTATATCGCTGCACCATTGTTGTTCGAGTTGTTCCAGGGCCTGCAGCCGGGGGGCGACAGGCACTGGTTTGTACGGCCACCCGGCGTGAAACAGCGTGAGGTCTGTGCGCTGACCGGTCAGCTGCCGACGCGGTTCTGTCCGCACCGTAAGACCGAATACTATATCGCCACTGGTGCGGGCCCGGTAAAGCAACAACGCTGCACGGTCCACCAACGGGTGCTTGCGCGTACAGACAAGGGCAGCGTGCAGTTGTCCTCCAGGGTCTACGAGGTGTGGCCGCCGCGGCTGGCGCGCTTTCTGTACCGCCATGGTTCACCGGTCGACCAGGTGCCTGCCTACGATCTCAAGCATATGACCGGTGAGCTTTACTACAAGCCGGTGATCGTTTCGCCGCGGCGCGATACGGTGTATATCAGGCGCATCGACAAGTTCAGCGACAAGGAACATGGTATCAGGCTGTCCGGCGCGGTGACCAACCGGGTCCGGCGGGTGTCCTGGTTTCTCGACAATAAGCTGATCAGGCATGCCCGGCCCTACGAGGACATCATCATCAATCCGAAGCCTGGAACCTACGTGATTACCCTGATGGACGATGTCGGTGGGATTGCCAGGCTGAAACTCAAGGTCACGGAGATGCGGCATCGTCAGGGCAGGCTCGCCGGTAGATGATCGATGCGATTGCCATGATCCTGCCATCTTTTATCAGCCGCTCAGCATATTGCGGCAAGCAGGGCGGCAGACTTGTTTTGTATGCTGATCCGTATTCCACACCACTGTTGGTTGCAGCAGGGGTGTGGGGAGCAACGCGGGGAGAAAAGCAGATGGAAAAAGAGACGACTGAACATCGAACAGAATGGTTGAGCGACTACGCCCGGGTAGTACGGGTCGGGAAATACCTGCATGTGTCCGGTATTACTGCGTGGGACGATGGCATGCCGGGAAACGAGGCCATGGACACCTATACCCAGGTCGTGAGGTGTTTCAACAATGTCGAGGCGGTGCTGTTCCGCGCCGGTCTCAGCCTGGCCGAGGTGGTCAGGGTGCGGATCTACCTGGCAAAAGGTGCTGACCGGAAAAGCGCGCTGGATGCCTGGGCCGGTGTGTTTTCCAGCCGCTACCCGGTGACGGCGGTGATCGAGGCCGGTCGCCTGTTTCGGCCGGAGATACTGGCAGAGATCGAAGTCGATGCCTGTTTCACCATAAGGTCAAAAACCCCACAAATTTCGAATTGATAGACCTGGGAGATCGTATTACACTGGATTCTACCCTGGGAAGGTTACTCTTGGGGCTTACACCCGGTCAGCAGGAGTAGTACTATGTCAGAGCTTACGATCAATGCCTTTTCCATGGCAAAACTGGTCCAGGCGGCCATCGCCACCGTGGTGTTTACGCTGATCTATGCAACGTTTGCAGCAGGTTCCCGGTACAGCAAAAAAATAGCGATCCTGCTGATCGGTCTGTTTTCACTGGTATTGATCTTCGCCGCCGGGGCTTATATCGGGACCTATGCTTCAGGCAGCATGACTATTCCCGGTTGGGCTTTCGGACTCGGCGTCAATGCCCTTGGGTTCGTTCTGGGTATCCTGGTCGTCTGGTTCTGGCCGGCGAAGTCGCCGACAGCCCCGCAGTTGGTGGCGCCGATGTTCCTGTCGCTTGCAGGCACGATTGCGGTGATGTTGTTTGCCCTGTCATTGAACTACGCAGCGTTTCAACTGGTGACACAAAAGGCAACGGGGATGTTGTTTATCCTGTTTCACATCGCCGCGAATGTCAGTTTTATCGTGTCGGCTTTCGCATGCCGTAAGGTGCGTGTCTGGTCCGTCTACCTGATGGCCGGGGCGTTCGTAGTCTATATCGCCGGCTCTGTGGCTTATATCTATCTTGCGCGTGAGTCGATCAATATCTGGACAGTATTGAAATATATCTACCTGACGATGATCCCAGCGACCGTTCTTGCGGTGGTGATTATCAAGTGGCAGATACTGCTGCGCCGCTACCGGCAGACGGCACAGCCGCCGGGGTCACAAGCGACTGCCTGAAGTCGCCCGCAGTGCCTCTTCTGCACGCGCCAGGTTATCGTAGGCTGGTTGAAATTCAGGGTTCAGGTCGATCGCACGCTGAAACATCTTTTTGGCCAGCGTATAGTCGTTTTTGGCAATCGCAAGAAACTCACCGTAGCTTTCGTAGTGCCACTCCTGCCTGGGTTCGATCTCGATCGCGCGGCGGTAATGCTGTTCGATCAGCGGGTGGTTGTCACTTTGACTGTCGAACAGCCAGTCCGCATAGTGGTAATGGGCATCCGCCGAGTCGGGAAACTGTTTGATCCAGTCCTGCAGCAGCTTTTTGATCTTTTGCGGTTTTTCTCCCTCTCCGCCGGCCTGTTCCTCGTCGGTGTACAGGCTCAGCAGGTTGGCATATGGCGGTTCGAAGTCGGTACTGTATTGAATCGCCTGTTTGAAACACTGGATGGCCTGTTCCTTGTTGTGCAGGTGTTTTTCCAGGAACACGCCAAACGCGTTCAGCAGGCACGGGTTTTTGCTGTCGTGTTCGACCATCCGGCTGTAGTAGTTGTAGATCGCAAGGTTTTTGTCTTCTTCCGACGCGTTCATGTCGACGTAGAACGGGTTGTCATGGTGCCAGGCCAGTTCGCTGTCGGTATTGAGCGGTGTGTTCCACTTCAGCATGCGCCAGGGGCTGTGCCTGTTGCGCAGCAGAAAGTGTACCGCCCGCTTTACATTGTTGCCGTTTTCACGCCGCAGCCAGAACTCCCGGCCCAGCAGAAAGTGTTCTGCGAACTGTTTCCAGGACTTATAAGCCGCCTGCAGCCGGGGAGCGACTTTTTCCATCCAGGCCCAGTATTCGTCCTCGGTGATATAGCCGGCGTACTGCCCCAGCCTGGCCAGGGTTGCAAAGCGTCCCAGGTCCCAGGCGAGCAGCGAGGTGTTTTTCAATGTGTCATGGTGCTTCAGGTAGAAATTGAGTTCGAAGCCGGCGCTGCGTTCACTGGTCTTGTTATAGATAGAGGAGTGCCCCTGTTGTTCCAGCCAGGCCAGCGTGGTGATCAGTGTTTCCCGGCCGGTGACCTGCCAGCCTTTCTTCAGCTGTTCGTCTTTGACCTGTTGCGGGCTGAAGAAGCTGCCCAGCGAACAGATGATATCTTCCGCGGTCTTGAAATGGATGTCACCAATCGTCAGTTTCCAGAGCTTGTCGGCGTTCAGCTGCCTGTCATCGACAGGGTTGATCAGGGATTTGATAAAATTGGTCATCGGTCCATGCCTGCGGTCAGTCTAGTTAAAATAGTAATCGCATATGCTGCGGTTTTCAAATCAATCGTAGTGTCGGCGCTTCGACTGGCTGTTGTTATGTATGGCTATACGGATAATGCGTGGCATTATAAATTAAGGTATCATGCAGCTTGCCGCAGCCGGGCGGAGATACTGTGACAAAAGCAGGCCGGCATGTGGTCATTCTTTATACATTTGGCCGTAGCTTTGCAGCCAGCAGTGAAAAACGAGGATCTGAATGTTTCCCAACTCCATGACAATCGAGGGTTTCGATGACGAACTGGCACAGGCGATCGCGCAGGAGCGTGTACGCCAGGAGACGCATATCGAGCTGATCGCTTCTGAAAATTACGCAAGCCCCAGGGTGATGCAGGCCCAGGGCTCGGTGCTGACCAACAAGTACGCCGAGGGCTATCCCGGCAAACGTTATTACGGGGGGTGCGAGTATGTCGACCAGGCCGAGCAGCTGGCAATCGACCGGGTCAAGCAGTTGTTTGGGGCCGATTATGCCAATGTACAGCCGCATTCAGGCTCACAGGCCAATGCCGCGGTCTACCTGGCCTTGTTGCAGCCGGGTGACAGTATCCTGGGAATGAGCCTGGCGCATGGCGGGCACCTGACGCATGGCTCGAAAGTGAACTTTTCCGGCAAGATTTTCAACGCCCACCAGTACGGGCTCGACGAATCCACCGGAGAAATCGACTATGCACAGGTCGAGTACCTGGCGCAGCTGCACAAGCCGAAAATGATCGTCGCCGGTTTCAGCGCCTATTCGCGGGTCGTCGACTGGCAGCGGTTTCGCCGGATCGCCGATGCGGTCGGTGCTTACCTGGTGGTCGATATGGCGCATGTGGCCGGGCTGGTGGCGGCCGGCGAGTACCCAAGCCCGGTCGCGATCGCCGATGTGACCACCAGCACTACGC
>JALUUZ010000539.1 GCA_027021095.1 Gammaproteobacteria bacterium | reverse complement strand
ACGGTGCAAGGGTGCGGCCTGGGTGGCTTTCGCGACCGAGGAGCGCGCAGGCATAGTCGACACTATGTCGAGCACTCCGACAGAGCGAAAGCCAGCCAGGGCGCGCCATTGTGCCGTCGCAGTAGAATGGTGGTGAGAAGTGCGGGCTAACCCCCATTTCTCACCACCGTTCGTAGCGAGACGGTGCAAGGGTGCGGCCTGGGTGGCTTTCGCGACCGAGGAGCGCGCAGGCATAGTCGACACTATGTCGAGCACTCCGACAGAGCGAAAGCCAGCCAGGGCGCGCCATTGTGCCGTCGCAGTAGAAGGGTGCGTTGTACGCACCGCCACCACTCACTGACCACGATCCGCAAACGAAACCCATCGCCAATCGCGCCCGCGCGGCGCAGCGTTACACAGAACCGCAAAAAGGAGAGAATTTATGGAAACAACGAGTATTACGACAAAGGTACAGGTCAATATCAGTGATGACCCGGAGATCTATCGCATTCTGATGCAAATCTCAAAGCGCAAACGCGCCTGTATGCTGCGAAAAATGCTTACCGAGTATGTACACCTGAAAGGCACCCTGATCAATCGCAAACCCGTCCCTGAAAAGCCTGTCAAGACACCGGTCAAAACCATCCCCAGGCCTCTCCACCACGGCGGCGAACTGGATAGACAGGCTCGGCGTAACAAGGAAATTCGTGAACAACAGGAAGAAATCAACTACCTGATCGCCTCGATCTTCAATTGACCCCTATCATCGTACAGGGCCGCAAGCCTGGCCCTGTACGGATCACCTGTACGGCTCAACACAGTCTGCACGGCAAGTCAGTACACATACCGTCGCCTGGCCCGCAAACGTCTTTTTTCCCGCCTGGCCTCCTGGGCACACGCATTGCAGCGGAGCCTGCGGCTGCCATTCGATCCCGGCGCATACGGCCTGTCGATCAGCGCTCCACAGCTGCCGCAACTTATATACTGATTACGTTCGCAAGCCGTACACTGGCGGGTTTTCACCGACCCTACCGCGACAAAGCTCGCTCCACACTCGGCGCAGAGGCGCACCTCGAACCCCTTCCCGCGCCGCAGCGAATCCAGCAGGTAGTGCGCCCGGTTGATATTGTCGATCACCGGAACCGCCACCAGGTTCAGGTAGCGGCTGTAAACCCAAAGTAGTTTCTCAGCCTGCAGCAACGCAGGATAGGCGCTGTCGTAAGCATTATACAAATGGTACAGAAAGGTGGCATGTGTCATCCTCAGGTTGTAAGTCGCCGGCGCCCTGAACCAATACATTCCTTTTTCCAGTCTTGACAACAGGCGCCTGTCCAGAGTGACCTCGATGACCAGGCGCTGCGCATCGGCAACACGGAGTTGCAGCAGTTCGTGCAGGATCGGCCATTTGCATCCAAGTTTTACGAGCTTCTCTGCAATCAGTATCCTGCGTGCATACTCGGCCCTGGTCAGCGCCCTGCCTTGACCAGGCTGCTGTGTGGCTTCCATGGGCATACCTACTGCATTCGCTGGCTGGCATCCTGGCCGAGTCCAGTTTCCGCCGGCAGGCTATTTCTGTTTGCCTGTATCAAGGACAGGGCAATCAAGTTCAGCTTGTGTACATCACTGTTTACACTGCAGCTCTGAATCAGCCTGTCCCAGAAATTTTCATCGCCGCAATTGCGTAACGTGAGAAGACATACCTGCGTAGCGCTCAACATCTCGATCTGCCTGGTGTTCAGCGCGGCCAGTTGCCTGACGAGTTTAAGCGGCAGTCCGAATACCAGGCCGGCTGCGGCCTGGTCGATGGCGCAGGTCTCGCATACGAAAGAAAGTACCTGCCGGTTTACTTCGTAGGTCAGTTCCTTTAACTGCAGATCGGTTTTTATATTTCGCATCAATCGCTCCTTCGAAACAATCTCTTGTAGGTATAAACTTCAGGCAAAAATCAATCAGCGCTGCCGAATACACAACGGCAAACAGAACAATGACAAGTCCATTGATAAAGATGCTCGGGGTGAGTGCGGCCTTGTTGGTGCCGCTAAATTTACGCAGTGTCAGGGCGTAAACAAAGACTCTGATGATCGGCTGCAGCCTGTATATTCGGTTCTATATATTCAGGTACAGTGTACTTCGTGATTGAGATAGTCTGTTACTTTGTCATAAAGGCGCTGATATTCGACGAGCAGGGGCTCGAACAGCCTGCTTCTGATATATTGTTCGTTTTCATGACTGATTTCCTTGACACTGTTCTCAGTTTTATACATTTCAAGAAAATTCTTAAACGCCCTGCCAAGCCTGTGCGCACCGATCAACGCTGCTGCACCCCGGGCACGCTCAACGATACCGCGCAGCTCCAGGACATCCATCAGTACAAAATTATCCTGCAGGCTTTCCAGCTGTGTCTCGATATCAGTCAAGCTGTATGACAGAATTTCGCTGATATAAGCCGGGCTGCTGTCGACCCTGCGGAGCCTGTCGACGAAGTTCAGGTCGAACACCATGTCACTGGGCGGGGCCGCCTTCGCAACAGGGGCAAAGCCCTGTGACCGGGATCCCGGGTCCTGCTGCGCACCAACTGCAGCTGGCGCTGACTCTGCAGGCGATTGCCGTACCACCGCACCGTTGTTTGAAAGCACATAGGCTTTACGTAAAACGCTCAATACAGAATCCGCGCTGCTGTCTGCAGGGATATGCAGATGTGCATCGTGCTCCGCAAACCGGCCTGCGGCAATACGGACGACGACCGGCCTTCGATGATTGCCCGGCAACTCGGGAACACAGCTTCCGGTTCGAGGGCAGACACTGCCGTCATAGACGACGAGGTGGTATTTGTTGTAGCGCTGCAACAGGGTGCTGAACTCCAGGCCGGCTTCATTCAACTTGATGACATGTTTTATCTTGGCACCTTCGCGCCTGGCCAGCGCCCGGCACTCGCGTATCGCACTGGAATTGCCCAACAGGACCATGTGGCACTTTTTCAGTGACGCCCGCCCGGACCTTTGGTCCTGCGTCTGCGACACATCGGTTTCCTGTACCGGCCTCCACCCGCTCAGCAGACCGAGCACGAACAGCATCGCTGCCACTGAAAACACACTCTCTTTGTCTACTCCACCGGCGGCGAAATTTTCCAGCAGCAGCAACACCGACACGGCACACACGGCAAACAGCAGCACGGCCTTGCGGCCATGCAAAATACCATGGCCGAGCAACGGCAACACCAGCACGGCGAATACCAGCAGCGCGTACTCGTTGAACAACGCAAGCAGCAGGGTTGCATACACAGCATCAGCCACCAAGGCGGCGCTCCAGGCCGGAAAGCGGCCGCGCGACCTGGCCGCCGCCGACAGGCTGAGCACCGCCGCGCCCAGGTAGAGTATCGACAGCGATAATGCCAGATAGAGGCGATAGGGAGATGAAGGCTGCAACACGAACAAGGCCAGCGTAAACACCAGCAGCGCAATCACGCTGCTACCCAGCCGCAGCAACGACTGGTCGTATACGCCTCTGCGCATCCACAGTATCGATTTAACGGAATGTTTCATGCTCAGCCCCGGCAAGCCCTGCCGATGCTCTGGTCGAAGATCTCCTTGGCCTTGATCCACAGCTTCTTGCGCTCATTGCGGGCCATCGACTTGAGCTCGGCGAGTGCAAGCGCCTCATCGAGCCGCCTGGTCAGCGCCAGGCAGGCGATTCCCCTGCCGATATAATTGTCCTGCAACGATTTTTCCACCAGCCTGTTGATATTGCTCCCGTTATGGAACGCCAGTTGCACCGCCGGAACGATATTCTCTGCGGTCACCGGCTTGATCATGTAGTTACTGGCACCCAGTGCGATATATTTTTTCAATTGCCTGGTATCACAGTTTGCGGTCAGCACCATAAACGGGATACGCAGGCTGGTATGCAGCACGGTCGCGACTTCGATACCGCCGATTCCCGGCAGGCGGTCGTCCAGTATCACCAGGTCCGGTCGTGCCAGGCCACAGGCAGTCAGTGCCTGCTCGCCGGTTTCCGCCTCATGTACGGCATAGCCGGACTGCGACAACACCCTGACCAGCATTGCCCTGACCATGGGATTGTCTTCAACGAGCAGAATGGTTTCCAGCACAGAACGCGGCTTCGCTCTGGGTTTCGATTTCGCCGGTTTCATCGTTGTGGTGTCCGGCCTTCCGGACGTATGCTTCAAGGAATCAACAGACATTATCAGGCTTCCATTCGTAAAATCTGTTATCAGCAGGGACCGCGGCTCCATCGACACGTCACTGCAGCAGGTGCAACCGCCTGCCGAATATAAACCAAAGCCTGTCCGCTTGTCCATAACAGATTTCATCAGCGATACTCGATACACCGATGTTCTTGGGAAAAGAGGCCTGGAACATCCTACGCAGCCATACAGCCTCTGCCTTATACTGGGCAAGATACTGAACGCTCGGCAACCGACTTCCCGACGATGCATGGACAACTCGAGTCACTGGTTTGCAAACTACTGCAACAGCCTGATGCAATGCCGGCCGACACGCTGACCAAAGTCTGCATGTTGACGCTGCTGGATACGATTCGCAAGGAAAATCGTAACAAAAACATCCGCATACTGGTGCTGTTCATCGTTTTTTTTATTCTGCCGCTGAGTTATTTCTTACTCACCCTGAACTGGTGGTCAAACCTGACAAAAGAAAACGACACGGGCAGCTACACGGCACTGGTGCAGATAAAGGGAAAAATAAGCCCTGGCTCCCCTGCGTCCGCGTTCAAGGTGAATGCCGCGCTGAGCAAGGCCTTCGCCGACAAGAAATCACAGGGTGTTTTGTTGTTGATCAATTCACCCGGCGGCACACCGGTTCAGGCAGCGGAAATCCATATGCACCTGCTCGGCCTCAAACGACGCTACCCGGACAAGAAATTTATCGCACTGGGACAGGATATGCTGACCAGCGGCGCCTACCTGGTCGCTGCCGCTGCAGACCGGATCTATGTCAACGAGTCAACGATCACCGGTAGTATCGGTGTGATCATGAGCAGCTTCAACCTGAGCCGGGCCGCGAAGAAATTTGGCATCCACAGGCGGGTTATCACTTCCGGCACGCACAAGCTGCGGATGGATCCGTTCCTGCCACTCAAACCGGCAGACAAGACTAAGATCCGCCAATTGCTTCACAACATCCATCGACATTTTATACGTCTCGTCAAACGTGCGCGGGGACACCGGCTGAACGCTGAGGATACCGTGTTGTTCAACGGCGATATCTGGACCGGGCTCGAGGCCAAGAAGCTCGGCCTGGTCGATGGTATCTCGAGTATGCAACAGATTCTGCTGGCCCAGTTCGGCACCGAGCATTACAAAGACTTTTCACACCGCCCTTCACTGCTCAACCGCCTGGCAGGCTCATTCGGTACCTCGTTCGGTACCTCGTTCGGTACCTCATTCGGTACTTCGCTCGGCAACGCCCGGCTTGCCGACAAAATACCACGGCTGCACATACGCTAGCCCGCATTTTTCACCACCGTTCGTCGCGAGACGGCGCAAGGGTGCGGCCTGGGTGGCTTTCGCGACCGAGGAGCGCGCAGGCAAGTAGGGTGCGTTGTACGCACCACTTCCTGTGTGATTTGCTTTGACAGGTCATGACAATGCCAACCCCCGCCTGAATGCTCCCGCGGTCCGCAAGCTTTTTTCTGCGCCGCCTCTGGGTCAGCCCGCCTTTCTCACCACCCTTCTACTGCGACGGCCCAATGGCACGCCCTGGCGGGCCAGGGTCACATTCAGAAAAAAAGGCTTCACTGACGGGGAAGCGATCCGCTGGCAGCCCAATTGCCAGAAAGTGCTGTTCAGGGTGTGGGCGAGACACCAAGGCAACCTGCACTGCAGGCCGCACTGCTTTCAACGAGTTTACCAATGATCGATTGGCTTCGGCATGTATCAGGACCATGCTAACCCTTTCAGGCAGACTACTGCCTAAAAATCAGTTTACCATTGGTATATCCGCTGAAATCCCTGCGCCTGCGACATCTGTTTCCGGGTCGACGACAGCTTCGGCTCCATCGACAGCACCCTCGGTTTTCTGTGACTGGTGTATCTTGCGTAAGTGATCTGAATGATGACGGATCACCCGTGCCAAGCGGGTCATTTTTCTCT
>JALUUZ010000538.1 GCA_027021095.1 Gammaproteobacteria bacterium | reverse complement strand
CCGAAAAGCGTTTCCACCAGTTCGTTGAAAATCCGTTTCTGGCTTGGGTCAATGTTGGCTGACAAATTGGGGCGCATGGCGGGTGGTACGTACAACGCACCCTGCCGGTGTATAGCACCCAAGGACCGCGGGAGCATTCAGGCGGAGGTTGGCAGTACCACGATCTGTCAAAACAAATCACGCAGGGAGTGGTGCGTACGGCGCACCTACCGGTGTAAAACACCCGGAGATCGCTTGGAGGTCGTGGTGCGGGTGTGTCTCCTACCAGTCGATACAATCGTGGGGTAACGGCAGCCCGGCAATCTTGCAACCCTGCCTTGACGGCCCCGCCGGAAACAATGCATAGAGCCTGGCCTTCCCGCCTTTCTCCGGACCCCATGCCTTAGTCAACATTTTGACGAGCGAACGTACGTTGGGGGAATGACTGAACTCGAGATAGTGATTGCGCAGAAAATGGATCACGTCCCAATGCGCCTGCGTCAACTCGATACCTTCCGTTCTGGCAATCGCCTTCGCCAGATCCTCAGACCAGTCCTCATGGTTGCGCAGATAACCGTGCCTGTCGGTGCTGACCAGACTTCCTTCAACAACATAATTCATCGCTTCAGAACTCATGCCTAAACCTCGTGAAACAGTGTTTGCAAATAACCGGCTATAGTTTAGTTATAGACCCAATCACCACAGAATAAAACAACGCTCAGGCAGTTTTTTCCTGCCGTTTGACTTCCTCCCACAGTTTGTCAAGCTGTTTCTGTGACAGGTCGTCTAACTTGTATCCACGTTTTTGCGCCAGTTTTTCCATCTGCTCGAACCGGGACCGAAATTTCTCATTGGCGCTGCGCAAGGTTTTTTCGGCATTCAGCCCCGCCTTACGCACCAGGTTGACACAAGTGAACAACAGGTCACCAAGTTCTTCCTGTAACCGTACAGCGTCCTGGCATCGCAGCGCGGCGTCCACCTCCTGCGTTTCCTCGCGAATCTTTTCCAGCACCCCGGCGACCGAATCCCAGTCGAACCCTGAATGCGCCGCACGGTGCTGCAATTTTTGCGCACGGATCAACGCCGGCAGCGCCAGCGGGATATCACCCAGTGCCGTATCGGCGGACCGGCGCTGCGCTGCCTTTGCGCTGCGCTCCTGCGCCTTGATCTGCTCCCAGCTCCGCAACGCCGCCTCAGGACCATTTTCGTCCTTCGCCCGCTCGAACACATGCGGATGACGCCGTACCAGTTTTTCCGAGATCGCATCGACCAGGTCTGCGAACTCAAACTTTCCCTGTTCAGATGCCAGCTGTGCGTAAAAGACGATCTGAAACAACAGGTCACCAAGCTCGTCTTTCAGGTCCGGGTAATCCCGCCGTTCAATCGCATCGACCACCTCGTACACCTCCTCCAGCGTATAGGGGACGATCGACTCAAAGTCCTGTTTCAGGTCCCACGGACAACCAGACTCCGGGTCACGAAGCTGACGCATTATCTTCAGCAGTGTTTCGATCGAACCATTGGCTTTCATATTCCGCACTCTGCGCTTTGTGCTTTGCACTACAGGAAATTCACGTTTTAGTGGTGCGTACAACGCACCCTACCTTGGTGCATGACATTTTCTTGGGGTAAATCCTTTGGTGTGCTGCGCACACCGTCATGACGAGGCTGGCCGCGTTGTACACACCACACTCCAAGGCAAATTAAATGGTATCACGTGGCGATTCTTCCGCACCATGTCATTATCCATCCATTGGTGCGCACGGCACACCCTTGCGCCGTCGCAGTAGAAGGGTGGTGAGAAAGGTGGGCCAGCCCGCATTTCTTACCACCGTTCGTAGCAAGACGGGGCAAGGGTGCGGCATGGGCGGCTTTCGCGACCGAGGAGCGCGCAGGCATAGTCGACACTATGTCGAGCACTCCGACAGAGCGAAAGCCAGCCAGGGCGTGCCATTGCGCCGTCGCAGTAGAAGGGTGGTGAGAAATGCGGGCTAGAGCCGGATCACGAACCTGGCCCCGTTCCATTCGGAACGCACGATCTGCATCGAGCCGTTGTAGGCATGGACGATTTCGTTGACTACCGCCAGTCCTATGCCCTGTCCGCTGACGGCTTCGTCGGCACGAAAACCCCGTTTCTGCACCTGCTCGAGCAGGTCCTCCGGCACCCCGGGGCCATCGTCATCGATCGTGAGATCAAGCACATGACCGCGTTCCACGGCCAGGTTTCTGGCACTGACCAGGACTCTGGAACGGCACCATTTGCACGCGTTTTCCATCAGGTTCCCCAACACCTCGAGCAGGTCCCCCTGGTCCCCGACAAACACCGTCCCGGCCGCGACGTTGGTTTCGAATCGTATCGCCTTGTCCGCATAGACCTTGGACAGGGTGCTGACCATGCGGTCGACAGTCTGCCCCACATCGACCGGCTCTGCCAGCGTGGTTTTGCCCGCAGTCACCGCCCGCTCCAACTGGTAGTTGATAATCTGGCGCATCCGCTCGACCTGTTCGCGGACACTCTGCTGCCACGCCTCCCTGCTGGTGTGGTTCTCACTTTCGCTGAACAAGACTGCCAAGGGTGTCTTCAGACTGTGCGCCAGGTCTCCCAGTGAATTGCGAAACCGTTCCTGCCGTGCCCGCTCGGAGATAATCAGGCGATTGATGCCTTCGGTCAGGCCGTGGATCTCCTGCGGGTAATCGCCGGCGAGCTGTGTCAGTTCACCCGCCTTGATCTTTTCCAACTCGTCTGAAACCCGGCGCATCGGCTTCAGTCCCCAGAGCCGCAAAAACAGCGCCAACAATGCCAAATACGCGATGATGACGACGATAAACCCTATCGCCAGCAGCACCCGGAAGTCACGAATGTCCTTGTTCAACGACGCCCTGGGATCGAAATGAAAGGCCGTACGCAGAATATTGTAAGACCGGCGCTGGCGATCGAGCGACTCGCTTATTTTGATGATCGCACGGACATTACCATCCCCAAGCGACTTGATCTTCGGCCAGATCGCCGGACGCGATGGCTTGATGCCGGGCTTTGGCTTCCCAGGTGTTTCGTTCCCGTTTTTGTCCCTGTTCTTGTTCAGGTCGATGACCTCTGCAATCTGTGGCATGCTGTCCAACGCTGGCTTGTCTTTTTCAGCAGTTTTACCGTTATTGTCTTCGCCCGCCAGCCTGACCTTGGACGCCGGGTCAGGCCTTTCACCGCTCTCCTTTGACGGCATATCCAGCTCCTTGCGGTATTTTTCGCAATCGTTGACCTGCTCCAGGAAAGTCGCATAGGACACTGAAACGAATTTCTCGCCATTCGGGGCCGTCTCAATGCTGAAAGAGACCTGACCGTCGATGACTTTCGAAGTAAAAGGGACAGGACTGTCAAGCTTGACCTTGGTAGACTCTGACTGCCAGATGATGACCCGGCCTTCATCGGACTGCAGTGCGGCATCCGGGTTGACCACCACGGCAAAAATGCGCGGTGGAATCTCAGCGACATAACCTTCGTCACTGAGCTGAAACTTTCTTTCGCACGGCTTGCCGCTCTTGTCCAGCACCAACCCCATCAGCTCCTTGATATGGATCGACAGGCGCGCGACGATATCATGAATCTTGTTGGTACGGAAATTATGATCGAGAATAATAGCCGAGATCAACAGGAAAAAACCAAGCACGATGCTCGTGGAAAACAGCAGACGGGATTGCAGCGAACGCACGGCAACCCTCACTCAGTGCGGGAAATCACAAACCGGTACCCCCTCCCTCTCAAGGTTTCAATTGGTTTCAGGCGATTGTCCGGATCCAGTTTTTTGCGCAGACGGCCAACGAACACCTCGATGACATTGCTGTCACGGTCATAATCCTGGTCATACAGGTGTTCGGTCAAGGTCATCTTGGTCACGACTTCACCATCGTGCAGCATCAGGTATTCCAATACCTTGTATTCGAACGCGGTAAGATCGATTTCACGGTCGTCGACAAAGACCTTCTGACTGCTCATGTCGAGCAGGATACTGCCGCACTTCAGACGCGAATCAGACCAGCCTCCAGCACGCCTGATCAATGCCCGGACACGCGCTATCAGCTCCTCGGTCTCGAATGGCTTGACCATGTAGTCATCGGCGCCTGCCTCCAGGCCTTCGACCTTTTCCTGCCAGCGCCCGCGCGCGGTCAAGATAATGATCGGCAGGGCCTTACCCGCTTCACGCCACTTTCTGATCACTTCAATCCCTGAAAGCTTCGGCAGCCCGATATCGACGATCGCGATATCGTAGGGGTATTCCATGCCCTGGTACAGGCCTTCTTCACCGTCGGCCACCCCTTTCGCCACGAAGCCCTGGTTGGTGAACTTGGCGGTCAGGCGTTCACGCAGCGTCTCTTCGTCTTCGATAATCAGTATGTTCATAGGGTTTTCAGCACAAATTGACCTTCACCGTGGTCACCCGGCCGTCACGGGTAACGATCTTCACTACCACATACACAATCTGGCCATACCTCTTCCCATAACGCGTGTGCAGTACCCTGCTGCCCGGGTAATTTCTCTTGACTGCCCTGATCGCCGCAGAAACAGACTTGCAGCGACTGCCGACCAGCGTCGGATGCGGCGCATTGACTTTGTCCAGTCTATGCCTGTGCTGCTCGACCAGCGGCGGCGCAACATACTCATGTGCTGGAACCAACCGCCGGTGACGCCTGGTCCTCCGTGGTACAAAATGGCGGTGTGCAGGCATCAGCCCCTTGCGGTGAAACTTGTAGTGCTGACCGCCGTAGAACAGGTCTGCCGCGGTGGCGGACGAAGCCAGCACCAAGCCGCCGAGCAGCAGCACTGTCACCCACACAGATTGAGATTTTCGATTAACCATTGGTCACCCGCACCAAGACACCAAGAAAACAGCCGTTCTCTTGCCGTCTTGGCTACTTCCACTTACATTTCTATCAACAGGCAGCCTGCCCTATGCCGTCCGGCAGCCTTATCTCCGGTAGACGGGTTCGACACTGACCCTGACCCGGATAGTCCGACCCGGAATATGCGGCAGGTCAGTATGATAACGGCGCCCGTGATACCGGTACCAGACACGGTAGCCTACCACCCTGTCTTCAAGATAATAGTTGTCCACCCGGCGGCATACCCGGCGGCGGCGTACATGGGTATGGCGTTTCTTATCCCACATATTGGCGCCGATCACTGCACCAAGCGTCGCTCCGGCAACCCGGCCATGACGACGGCCGTGCTTCGAGTGCCCAAGCTGGTTGCCCAATATACCACCAAGAATGCCACCGATGATCATTCGTTTACCGCGGTTGGGATCGTACTGCTCTTCCTCGGTCACGATACGGCAACGCCGGCTAGGTGTACTGACCCTGACCGGACGAATGATCTCCCGGACGCTGACCACCTGCGCACGGTCATAGAAAACCGGGCCGGCGCTTGCAGTGCCAAGTCCTGTCAGGGCAGTAATGCCTGCCATGGAAAATGTCACTAGGAATTTCATATCTCGCTCCTCTTGGGATAAAATACACTTTAGCAGTGATAATAGTAACGCGCCGAGCATGAACCCAGACTGAATAGTTTAACCCTTTTGATTCATTGGGTTATAGATCAAACTCAGGCAAAGATTCAGGTTTTCTATCTCCTCGTAACGCGTTACACTCATATTGAGAACAACCAGACGGTTTTGTTGAATCTGCCAATCCGGCCTACCCGTGGAGAACAAAGATGGCGACTGACAATCAAGGCAATCAACCACTCGAAGAACGTCGTTCGGAGTCGCATAAATTAATCAAGGAATTAATCGACACACGAACCCAACTGCTTGCGCTCTACAGCCGTCTCGCTGGCAGCAAACCATTCGGCGACGAAATAGACGACGACCTGGCAGAACTGCTCGACGAGTTTTGTGAAACCCTGATCGACTATACCGCCGACGCTCACTTTAGACTATACCGTTTTATTGACGAAAATAAAGAAAAACGTAAAGCCATCCTTGACCTGGCCGAAAAAATCTACCCGCATATCCTGCAGTCGACACAAACGATACTGGATTTCAATGACCGTTACTTCCAGGATAATGCCGAAGCCCCGGCTGACGGGCAAAAAAGGCGCTTTGACACGCTCGAAGCGGATCTCTCCAACCTTGGTGAACAAATGGCCGAACGCATCGAACTGGAAGATCAACTGATCGAGGTCATGATCTCGTCGCGCCAGCAGCGTACTACCGAAGCCGTCTGAGCAGAACGCATCGTGCCTCTG
>JALUUZ010000537.1 GCA_027021095.1 Gammaproteobacteria bacterium | reverse complement strand
ATCCTTGGTTGCAAATTCCATCTTCTTTTTGTCCGCAACCGCCTCGCCGACACCCATATTCAGAGTGATCTTGGTGATTTTCGGTACCTGCATCACACTCTTGTAGCCAAACTTCTCCATCAGCTGTTTAACTACCTGCTCTTTGTAAAACTCTTTTAATCTTGCCATCACTCTATTACCGGATAATTGTAATTAATCGTCACCCGTCACGCTGCGCGCTATGACGCATCGATCACTTCACCATTGGACTTGAAATAACGTACCTTACGGCCATCTTCCAAACGCTTGAACCCAACACGATCACCTTTTTTCGTCATACCGTTGTACAACATTACGTTGGAGATATGGATCGGCATTTCACGCTCGATAATTCCGCCAGGCTGATTCAGGTTGGGGTTGGGTTTCTGGTGCTTCTTGACCAGGTTGATCCCATCCACCAGCACCCGGTCATCGCCCCGGAGCTCTCTGACTACGCCACGCCGGCCCTTGTCTTTACCGGCAATCACAATCACTTCATCGTCTTTCTTTATTCTTTGCATGATAGTCTCG
Organism: Gammaproteobacteria bacterium; assembly: GCA_027021095.1. GTDB lineage: Bacteria > Pseudomonadota > Gammaproteobacteria > SZUA-21 > SZUA-21 > SZUA-21. The sequence continues at coordinate 5,672 of JALUUZ010000537.1, read as the reverse complement.
AATCATTCAAACTCGTTATACCGAACCCCTGTCCCGTCTCTGGCAAGCTACAGCACTTCCGGCGCCAGCGAAATAATCTTCATAAATTTTTCGTTGCGCAACTCACGTGTCACCGGCCCGAAAATACGGGTGCCGATCGGCTGCAGCTGCGTGTTCAGCAATACCGCGGCATTGCTGTCGAAACGGATCAGCGAACCGTCTGCACGCCGCACACCCTTGCGGGTTCTGACCACCACGGCGTTATACACCTCACCCTTTTTGACCTTACCACGCGGGACCGCCTCTTTGACACTGACCTTGACCACATCCCCGACATTCGCATAGCGACGATGTGAGCCACCCAGCACTTTAATACACTGAACCCGACGAGCGCCGCTGTTGTCTGCGACCTCCATCACTGTTTGCATCTGAATCATGGCTCTGAACCCGTATACTCAATAGATTTCATAAAATAAAAAATTCCGCCGTGGCTAGTCCACTATCCTGACCAAGCGCCAAAACTTCGACTTCGACAGCGGCCGGCACTGCTGCACCACTACCGTGTCGCCTTTCTTGCACTCGTTGTTCTCGTCGTGCACATGCAATTTTGTCGACTTGCGTACAAACTTGCCATAGACCGGATGCTTTACCTTGCGTTCCACCAATACTGTAATGGTTTTTTCCATTTTGTCACTCACGACCACGCCGGTGATCGTACGCAAAGTCTTTTCTGTCGCTGCCTGGTTTGTTTCCTGATTCATTAGCTGGATTCCGCCCTTTTCTTCTCGTTCAATACCGTTTTGATCCGCGCGATGTCTCGACGGATCTGTTTGAACCTGTGCGTCTGTGCCAGTTGCCCGGTATTGGCCTGCATACGCAGGTTGAATTGCTCTTTCAACAACTCAAGCAGCTCGGCGTTCAATCCTGGCGCGTCTTTTTCGCGTAATTCTGCGACTTTCATTACATTACCTCTCGGGTCACGAACACAGTCTTGACAGGAAGCTTGGCTGCAGCCAGGCGGAACGCCTCACGCGCCACCTTCTCGGGCACCCCTTCCATTTCATACATCATCCTTCCCGGCTGGACCTGGGCAACCCAGTACTCTACGTTGCCTTTACCCTTTCCCTGCCTGACCTCCAGCGGCTTCTTGGTGATCGGCTTGTCCGGGAACAGCCGAATCCATATCTTGCCACCCCGTTTGACGTGCCGCGTCATCGCCCGCCGTGCCGCCTCGATCTGTCTTGCGGTCACACGCCCACGGCCAACGGCCTTCAGCCCGAATTCACCGAAACTGACCTTGTTTCCCTTGTGCGCCAGCCCACGGTTGCGGCCTTTCATCTGTTTTCTGAATTTCGTACGTTTTGGCTGTAACATCTCGTTCTACCCCTTTACGCGTCTGCCTTGCCAGACTTGGCTTCAGTTTTTTCCTCGCCTAGAGAAAAAACCTCGCCTTTGTAGATCCACACCTTAACACCAATGATCCCGTAGGTCGTACTCGCTTCAGCCACACCATAATCGATATCGGCCCGCAGTGTATGCAACGGCACCCTGCCTTCGCGATACCACTCGGAACGGGCAATCTCGGCACCATTCAACCGGCCGGCCACCCGGACCTTGATGCCCAGTGCGCCCAGGCGCATCGAGTTCATCACCGCGCGCTTCATTGCACGGCGAAACATGATCCGGCGTTCGAGCTGCTGGGCGATACCTTCGGCCACCAACTGCGCATCCAGCTCCGGCTTGCGAATCTCTTCCAGCTTGACTGCAACAGGCACACCCACCATTTTGCTCAGTTCCTTGCGCAGCCGCTCGATGTCACTGCCTTTTCTCCCTATCACCATGCCCGGGCGCGCGGTAAAAATCGTCACCGTCGCTGCCTTGGCCGGCCTGTCGATCTGTATCCGGCTGACAGAAGCCTGCGCAAGTTCCTTGCGTAGAAAGTTGCGAACCTGCAAATCGGTTTCCAGGATGTCGGCAAAAGACTTGCTGTCCGCATACCAGCGTGAACTCCAGTCTTTTGAAATCCCGAGCCGGATACCCGTCGGGTGAACTTTTTGACCCATATCTATCCTCGTAAACTAAAATCTTCAATCATTAAAGTAAATTCCTGAATAACCGCTTGCCGGCAGCCTTCACTCCTCAGCCTCTTCGACCTCGACCGTAATATGACAACGACGCTTGATAATACGTGTACCACGCCCTTTCGCACGTGCACGCCAGCGAAACATGCTCCTGCCTTCATCGATGCAGATGGTCTTGATATACAACGCATCGATATCGGCATTGTCATTGTGCTCCGCATTGGCGATGGCGGAGTCAACCACTTTCTTGATTACCTTCGCTGCCTTCTTGTTACAAAAAGTCAGAAAATTCACCGCCTCTTCAACCCGCTTACCGCGGATGGCATTCGCTACCAGCCTGCCTTTCTGTGCCGAAAAGTCTGCGTTTTGCAAAAATGCTCTCGTTGCCATTATTCAATCCTCGTTACCGGGCTTTCCTGTCGCCGGAATGCCCCTTGAAAGTCCGGGTCGGCGCAAACTCACCCAGTTTGTGGCCAACCATGTTCTCTGATATCAGGATCGGTACATGCTGCCGACCATTGTGTACTGCGATCGTCAATCCGACCATATCAGGCAACACCATCGACCGGCGCGACCAGGTCTTGATCGGGCGCTTGCTGTTGGTTTTTACTGCTTCTTCAACTTTCTTTGCCAAGTGCAAATCTACAAATGGACCTTTTCTGACAGAACGTGCCACGCTGTTAACCTCTATTTCTTGTTGCGCCGGCGTACAATCAACTTGTTTGTACGCTTATTCTTGCGCGTTTTATACCCTTTGGTTGGAACACCCCACGGAGTCACCGGGTGACGCCCACCGGATGTCCGGCCCTCGCCGCCACCGTGCGGATGGTCCACTGGATTCATTGCCACCCCGCGCACGGTAGGCTTGACGCCACGCCAGCGCGAGGCACCGGCTTTTCCGAGCTTACGCAGGTTGTGCTCAGCATTACCGACTTCACCGATCACAGCCCTGCATTCCGCCAGCACTTTGCGCATCTCACCAGAACGTAAACGTAAGGTCGCATACGCACCCTCGCGGGCCAGCAACTGTACCGCGGCGCCTGCACTGCGGGCCAACTGTGCACCCTTGCCCGGTTTCATCTCGATGCAATGCACGACCGTACCCACCGGGATATTACGCAGCGGCAGACAGTTTCCCGGCTTGATCGGCGCCTCGGTCCCGGACATCACCTGGTCACCGGCCTTCAGGCCTTTCGGTGCAATGATATAACGGCGTTCACCGTCGCTGTAGAGCAGTAAGGCAATATGTGCAGTCCGGTTCGGATCGTACTCCAGGCGTTCGACGATCGCGGCAACACCATCCTTGTTGCGCTTGAAATCAATCTTGCGATAACGCTGTTTATGGCCGCCACCAACATGCCGAGTGGTGATCCGGCCGTTGTTGTTACGCCCGCCCGACTTGTTTTTCTTTTCAAGCAACGGGCCGTAAGGAGCCCCCTTGTGCAATTCCGGAGAATGCACCTTGACCATACCACGCCTGCCGGGTGAAGTTGGTTTCAGTTTTGAAATCGCCATGTTATTAATCGCTCTTGTTTACTTGTTCTGACCCAGCCCGTCGTTCAGGCTGTATCCCCGACTGCAAAATCGATATCCTGGCCCGGCGCCAGTCTGACATACGCCTTTCTCCAGTTTTTCTTGTAGCCTTCCAGCCGCCCGTGGCGCACGTATTTGCCCCGTACATTGACGACCTGAACCCCGACGACGTTCACGTCAAACAGCATCTCCACCGCGGCCTGAATTTCACGCTTCGATGCGTCAGCCAGTACTTTAAACGTAATCTGGTTATTGTCGTCTGCGATCCGGTGTGTCTTCTCGGTCCGCATCGGCGCAAGCAACACCTTCATCAATCGTTCTTTATTCATTGGTAAATCCCAATCAGTTGCCAAGCTTCTCCTGAATCCGCTTTACCGCGGCTTCAGTCATCACTACCTTTTCATATTTCACCAGGCTCACAGGGTCGACCTCGTCGGCGTCGATGATCTCGACCCGATGCAGGTTACGTGCTGCCAGGCACAGGTTTCTGTCAGCCTCGTTGACCAGGTTGCCACTGTCGTCCTCTTCCAGGACGGTGACGATCAATACGTTTTCCAGGCCGTAGCTGTCGAGTTTCTCCTGCATCAACCGGGTCTTCGGCTGCTCGACTTCGAAGGTCTTGACCAGTACCAGGCGTTCCTGCCTGACCAGCTCGGACAGGATGCACTGCATCGCAGCCCGGTACATCTTCTTGTTGACCTTTTTCGAATGATCCTGCGGACGTGCCGCAAAGGTCACACCACCACCACGCCACAGCGGGCTGCGTATGGTGCCGGCCCGCGCCCGGCCGGACCCTTTCTGACGAAAAGGCTTGATCCCGCCACCACGGACATCGGAACGGTTCTTCTGCCTTTTACTGCCGCTGCGCCCGCCCGCCATATAAGACGTAACCACCTGGTGCACCAGCCCCTCGTTAAATTCGCGGGCAAACACGTGATCCGAAACCTCGAATTTCGCTCCCCGTTTTGCCGATGACATCAACTTCAATTCCATCCTGCTACTCCCGCTAACCTGCTTTGACCGCCGGTTTGATGATCACATCACCACCCTTGGCACCGGCAACCGCACCCTTGACCAGAATCAGGTTACGCTCAGGGTCGATCCGCACGATAGTCAGGTTCTGCTGGGTACGCTTCACATTACCCATGTGACCTGCCATTTTCTTGCCTTTGAATACACGTCCCGGCGTCTGGCACTGTCCGATCGAACCCGGGGCCCGATGCGCCAGCGAGTTGCCATGGGTCGCGTCCTGGGTACGAAAATTATGCCGCTTGACACCGCCGGCAAAGCCTTTACCAATCGAAATCCCGGTGACATCGACTTTCTGGCCTTCCTCGAACAAGTCCACCTTGAGCTGCGCGCCAAGCTCGAATTCCTGGCCCTCGCCTTCGTCAAGCCGGAACTCCCACAGCCCGCGGCCTGCCTCGACCTTGGCCTTGGCAAAATGCCCCTTTTCAGGCTTGGTCAACCGTGACGGCTTCTTGTGGCCGGTGGTCACCTGCAAAGCACGGTAACCATCGGTCTCCAGCGTCTTTATCTGTGTTACGCAATTCGGTTCGACATGGATTACCGTGACCGGCAGCGACTCACCGCCTTCGGTAAACACCCTGGTCATTCCAGCCTTGCGTCCAACTAACCCGATAGTCATGATCGTTTCCTAGTTCAGTTTGATCTGTACATCCACCCCGGCCGACAGGTCCAGTTTCATCAGTGCGTCCACCGTCTTGTCTGTCGGTTCGATTATATCCATCAAGCGTTTATGCGTTCGCAGTTCGTACTGATCGCGCGCATCCTTGTTGACATGCGGTGAAATCAGTACGGTAAAACGCTCTTTCTTCGTCGGTAACGGAATCGGGCCCCTGACCTGTGCCCCGGTACGCTTTGCCGTTTCAACGATCTCCCGGGCCGACCTGTCGATCAAACGGTGGTCAAAGGCTTTCAAACGAATCCTGATACATTGTTTTGCTGTCATGCTCTTTCCAGTCTATTCGATAATTTTAGACACGACGCCTGCACCGACGGTACGGCCGCCTTCACGGATCGCAAAGCGCAGACCGTCTTCCATCGCAATCGGGGCGA
>JALUUZ010000536.1 GCA_027021095.1 Gammaproteobacteria bacterium | reverse complement strand
CGCTGTCCCAGCGGACCAGGCTGACACACTTACAAACCTGGATCACTGGTGTGAAAATGAATACCAGCAGCACAAGCAGGATTTTCTACAGCGCAAAGAAACCCGGCATGTCATCGAATGCCATGGCGACCTGCACTTGGGTAACATCGTCTGGCTAGACCACCATGCTGTGCCTTTCGACTGTATTGAATTCGATCCAAACCTGCGTTGGATCGATATCATCAACGAAATTGCTTTTACACTGATGGACCTGGCCCGGGGGGGAAAACAGGCGTTCTCCAACCTGCTGCTTGGTAAGTACCTGGAATACTCGAACGACTACGCCGGGCTGGCGGTACTCAGATTCTACTTGGTATACCGGGCACTGGTACGGGCGAAAATCCAGATGCTGCGCAGCCGGCAGGCAGAGCTCGACGCGGTGCGGCGACAGCAATGCCTGTCATCCTGCAGCGCTTACATCGCTCTGGCAAAAACCTTTACCGTACCCCGTCATCCCTGCCTGCTCATAACCCATGGGTTGTCCGGCAGCGGAAAATCGACTGTCACCGACAAACTGAGCCAGCACACCGGGATGCTCTACCTGAGGTCAGACGTGCTACGCAAAAAACTCTATCCCGGCAGCATACCGGAACAAGAGTCATCGCAGCTGAATACCGGCCTCTACAGTCAGCACATGACTGACAAGGTGTACCGTACAATGCTGCATACCGCGGAATTCATGCTCAAACAGGGCTATTCAGTCATCGTCGATGCCAGTTTCCTGAACCGGCAATACCGGGACTGGTTCTTTGATCTTGCCAGGCGGCAGGAAGTCAGGTTTACGATCCTTCACCTGGCCGCCGATTCGTCGACACTGGCACGACGGGTCGAAACAAGACAGGCCGATCCGGCGAATGTCTCGGACGCAGACAAGTCGGTCCTGGCGTACCAGTTAAAACAGTACTCCGGTCTCGAGCAACGGGAGAAAGACTATACGCTGGAAATCGACACTACAGGTCCCGTCGATGCCAGGCAGCTTGCGGCACGGCTCAAACTGCCTGGCGACACCGGAAACCCGGATGGAGCTACTTTTCTTTCTTGATTCCCCAGAGCGATTCCACCTTGCCGCTCTTCTTGTTCTTCGTTTCTGCTTTTTTCGTCGCGGGCGCCACCCGTTTGTTCGCAACATTGACCTTCTTCTTGGCCGCGACCTTCTTCTTTTTAGACTCGTTCTTCTTGGCGTCAGCCTTTTTTTCAGTTTTTTTCGGGCTGCTCTTATCCGCACCGCTCTTGGCTGAATCTTTCTTCTCTACGCCAGCCAGGCCTTGACGGGTAGTTTTGGTCTTCGGGTGATCCGTGCCGAAATGCTTCTGACGAATCTCCAGCGCCAGCTTGTAGTTCTTTATCGCTTCATCGAACTTTCCGGCCTTGCGATACCCGGCACCGAGCCGGCTGTACAGCACCGCCACTTTAGGATGCTTTGGGCCAAGTGCGCTCAGCCCGGCCTTGAGCGCCTGCTCATTGTATTCGTTGGCCTTGTCATGCTCACCCTTCTTCGAGTAGACACCGGCCAGGGCACTGTAGCGGTTGGCAAGCCGCATGCTTTTCTTGCCAGCCTTTTTCTTTTCGATGGCCAAGGCGTTTTGATAAGCATCGATTGCCTCATCCAGCTGTCCCGAATTCCGATACGCAAGGCCTAATTTCGCATAACGGGTCGCCACACGCAGGTGGTCCGCCCCCACCGTGCGGATCTCGATCCGCAACGCCTTTTGATCGAATTCGATGGCCTTTTTGTATTTACCCTTCCTGCGATAGGCCGAAGCCAGGTGATTATACCTGCGTGCCAGCTCATGGGGCTTGGTCTCGGACCTTTTTTCCTCTATTGCCAGCGCTTTTTCACCATACTCGATCGATTTCCCATACTCTCTACGGACCCGGTGAACGACACTGAGATTGTTGTAAGTCGACAACAGCCTGGGATCATTGGCGTCCAGCGACTTCAGCTCGATGGCCAGTGCTTTGCCGTACAACTCGAGAGCCTTCTTGCTCTGGCCTGTCCGCCGCAGCGCCAACCCAAGGTTCTTGTAGTGATTCGCCAGCCGCAACTGTTTGGGATCATGGCTCGACTTCTGATCGATCGCGATTGCTTTCTGGTAGAACTCAACGGCTTTTTTATACTTTTTCTTACCGTAGTAGGCCACCCCGATGTTGTTGTACACCGCCGCCAGTGCGTCATGCCCGGCGCCGTACTTGTTTTTGATCTTCTGTTCGATTTCCTGAAAACCCTTGATCGCCTGGTCGTACTGCTTTTTCTTCAGCTGCGCGTTTGCAGCCTTGCTCGCATCGGCAAGCGCGGCAGTGAACTTGTCAGGCTTTGCGGCTTTGGACCGGCTAGTCGTCTTGGTCAGTTTGCTGCAACCTCCGAGCAAACCCAGCGAAACGGTCAATACAAGCAGTATGGAGAAATGTCGATGTTTCATCTTTTAGCCCTTTTATGTTTTTGTCCTTTTCCAATGCAACCGGGTACGACAGCGATGCGGGTGCAGCGTCCTTCTCCTCCTTTACTCCCTTCGGCATGCCTGCCCCGGCGGCTATGGCGCAGCCCCGGTCCAACCCAACCTGAACCCCACTCTGACGTATAGATATGCCAGCGCTGTTTTGATACCGATTGCGTCACAATTATATCCTTTTACTTGATTTGGGACAAACAATAAACAACCCTGCACAAAACATTAGAATATCGGTCACTGCTTATGTGTTTTGCGCGGCTCTCAGTATTGCTCTACACTGACTGTCCTGCTGGCTGAAAACCGCTTGAATCCAGGAAACGATCGGTCATCATGAATGATGCAACAATCAAGATACTGCTGACTACACCACTTTTTTTGTACAGTCTTGTGCTGCATGCGGCGACCCACCACTACCAGCTGACGATCGACCCGTTGTATCACCGGCTTGGTGTCCATGCCTGCTTCGGTTCGAGTACGACGGCACTACAGGCCCAGGACCCTGCAGCCGGCAGGCTGCTTGCACAGGTCAAACTGCAGCCAAAAAACCGCTACCGGCTCAGCGTGTCAGGCAGACACCTCACTTTTTCCAAGCCGCTGCAGAAAAAGGCATGCATCAGTTACCAGGTCGACCTGAAACTGGCCTCTCGGCTGCTGTCACAGTCCGAGATCCGCCGGTTCGGAACAGACCTGTTGCTGTCACCCTCGTTCTGGCTGTGGCTCCCGGCCGAGCGCACTCACGCCGACCAGATCCGTATCGCAGTAAGCCTGCCTGCAGGCGTCGCAATCTCGACACCATGGAAACCGGCCTCCGGTTGTGGCACGAAGCTGTGTTACCGCATGGTGAATACACCTGGGCACTGGCCTGCGCGCATCGCTTTCGGTCGCTTCCGTATCATCCGGGTCCCCGCCGGAAACACCTATTTGCGCGTAGCCCTGCTGCACCGGCAAAAACTCGGCAACCCATCCAAGTATTTGAAGTGGCTGGCGGCTGCCGCCCGGGCTGTAACCACGCTGTACGGAGAATTCCCGGACCAGGCTCCACAAGTCTTTGTCATTCCAACCGGGCACAAGCGCTCGGCCGTGCCGTTTGCGCAGGTTTTGCGTGGGGGCGGCATCGGCATTCAATTTTTCGTCGACCAGTATCGGCCTCTCGCGGACTTTCTGCGCGACTGGAATGCTACCCACGAGTTGAGCCACCTGTTCCTGCCATTTATCGAGCGCGCTGACCTGTGGCTGTCGGAAGGGTTTTCAACTTACTTGCAAAACATTCTGATGACCAGGGCAAGACTGCTGACCGAAGCGGAAAACTGGCAGCTGATGCACAACGGCTTCAGGCTGGCCCAAGACAACGCGCCAGGAAAAACTCTGCGCTACAACACCCGGTTCATGCACCGCGACAATGCGTATCTGCGTGTCTACTGGTCAGGCGCGGCGATTGCACTGCTTGCAGACGTAATGCTCCGGCGCGACAGCGGTAACCGCCAGAACCTGGGATCGGTACTGAAAAAATTCAACCGTTGTTGTATGGATCATACGAAAGCCTGGAGCGCAACAGAGGTTCTGGCGAAGCTCGACGCGCTTTCGGGAACGACGGTCTTTCGCGGCCTGGCCGGCCGCTACCTGTCCTCGACCCGGTTTCCAGAGCTTGGCAGGCTCTACCGAGAGCTTGGCATCCGTGTACATGGAAAAAGAATCAGCCTGACAGAACGTGCCCGGTTCAGTCATCTACGGCGCAGCCTTACCGGGAGCAGTCCGCAGCACCCCCGGTCACTGTCCGAGCAGGAGCCGGAAGAGATCGAGCTTGACGACCAGGACAGGCGATAGAGCAGGATTCTATCCCGCATTTCTCACCACCGCTTCTTCGTGCGATTTGATTCGTCATGGTGTCGGCGCACCAAAAGCTATGCAATCAAGAAGAACCAAGCGTCAAAGCAAGATGCGCACCATAAAAAAAGGGCATGCTTTGCATGCCCTTTTTGACGAAACAAGTTGATTTAGAATGTCCACGAGCTATAGAACTGTATGTCGTTCTTGGTATAACTGTAACTCACACCATTCGCGCCGTTGGAATCGTTGTCGGTGTAGACATAGAGAACCCCAAGCTTCCATGTCTTGGACATGTCACGATTGATATCCAGGCGGAACCTGAAACGGTCATCCTGACGTGCCTGAGTCAGCGCGGAAGGGGTTTCGTAATCACTGGTACGGAAACCGACCTCCGTCGCCAGGTTCCAGCGGTCAGACAGCGGACGCTTGAGCCGTGCGCGGATCGTGTGACGTGTCGGCGAAGAGTTGGATGTCGGCCTGTTCTGGCGATCATTGAGCTCCAACTCGTAACGCAGTCTCAACTTACCGATTGCCAGCTTGGTCTTATACTCTGCACGGAGCTGGTGACGGTCCCCGGTAAAAGACTGGTAAGGCGCTTCCGACTCGATATCACTGTAGCGGTAACGGAACACCATCCACCGGCCCTGTCCCAGGCTTCTGCTGAAACGCAACTTGTAGTCCCAGATCTGCTGGTAGTCGTTGTTTCCGAGGTTGCTGTCGATATAATGAACCGACGGAGAGAACCACCATCCGCCCAGCTGGGTACGATACTTGATACCGACACTGACATTGTTGAAATCCTGGGTATCCGGATCGATGTCATAATCCTGCCAGTAGGTATTGGCGTTCAATGTCCAGTTCTGACCCAACGGGATATTCAGGTAACCAAACACCTCCCAATAGTTGCCATCCAGGTTACTCGCCTGACCTTCCTCGGCATTCCCATCCGCCAGCAGGATGTTGTCGTCGTTACCCACAGCAAGGGTGACACCACCGTTGATCTTGCGCTCCCGGCTCCTGCGCCCGGTCGCACTGCTGGTCTTGTATTTGTCCCTGGCCGCGAGAAGATTCTGCTGCGGCGGCGCCTTGTCGGTCAACGACAGCTTGCTGATCTTGTCTTTTGCCAGGCTGGCGATTTTAGAGTCCGACCGCAGTGCAGACGCTTTTTGATACCAGCGAATCGCCTCGTTGGTATTATTCTGTTTGTCGGCAACAAGTCCCAGGTTGTAGTAAGCCAGCTGACGATACTTTTCCTGTTTCGCTGCCATCAGGAAACCTTCTTTCGCCAACTCGTATTTTTCCAGCTTGTAGTAACTTACCGCCAGGTTGAACTCAATATTACTTCCGGTAACGCCGCTTTCTTTTGCTTTCTTGAAATAGAAAACCGCATCATCGTAACTGCCCTTACGAAATGCCTCTATTCCTTTCACGAAAGCGGATGAATCTTCCGCCTGCGAAAAAACCGGCTGTAATGCCATCAGTGTAACGCTTAGTAACAGTAATTGACGAAACATAGTTTTAAGACCCCAGTATTATTATTTTCCCTCAACATCAGAGGGGCGTTGTTGAAATTGAAAACTCTTTGCGCTCTGCTTGTTATCCAAGTAAATCCTTTCTTCTTGAGATTGTTGTTATTCATTAGTTATATTAACTTTTTCTTATGCATTATCTTTGTACAGGTACCGGTATTCTAAAACGAATTTATCCGTTTTACTATCGGTAATTTTCAGCATGCAAAACCGAAAATACACACTTTTAATTCGGCAAATCAACCACATCAACCTGTACTGAACAAACCGGAGTATCCAGCCGTTCAACGGCCAGCCGCATCTTCCCGGCTCATGTCATAAAAAATTTTCCAAATGAACCACCTGGAACAATTTAGGTCGTTCACAAAACAAATAATTACCCTTAATGTAGATAATAACAACAGAAAAATATCTATTGCAAGTCTTATTTTGAGAATATAATGGGTAAATTTCACATCTTTCCATGCCACGCCATAGCGCCGCCGCAGTAGAAG
>JALUUZ010000535.1 GCA_027021095.1 Gammaproteobacteria bacterium | reverse complement strand
AGCTTGAACCGGACCTGCGCCTCTGCGGCAAGATGCTGCAGCGCACAACCGCCGCAGGTGCCGTACACCGCGCAACGCGGTTCGACCCGGTCACTGGACGCGCGCAGCACGCTGACCACGGTGGCTTCGTCATAGTCCTTGCGCCTGGCGGTGTAGTGAAACGCGACTCTTTCACCAGGCAGGGCACCCGCAACAAAGACCGGTTTGCCTTCAACACGCGCCACGCCGCGGCAGTCCGCGGACAGGTCGTGGATCTCTGCGGCTACGGGCTCGCCGGATGCGGCCAGCGCAGTGTTACGCCTGCGTCTGCGCCGTGCCATGTCGGTTAGAACTCACGACCGGTACCTGCCTGCGGCTCAATGCGCCGAGAAAATCCCGGTCGACAGATAACGGTCGCCACGGTCACAGACGATACTGACGATCACTGCATCGGTTTCCGAGGCGGCCAGCTCGAGCGCGACGGCAAGCGCGCCACCGGATGAGACACCGGCAAAGATGCCTTCCTTCGCCGCCAGCAGCCGGGTCGTCTGCTCTGCCGCCTGCTGGCTGACATCCACGATCCGGTCGACATTGTCCGCCTGGTAGATCGCCGGCAGGTAGGCCTTGGGCCAGCGGCGGATTCCCGGGATACTGGCCCCGTCTTCCGGCTGCACGCCGATGATCTGGACAGCACTGTTCTGCTCCTTCAGGTAGCGAGAAGTCCCCATGATCGTACCGGTCGTTCCCATCGCACTGACGAAATGCGTAATCGTTCCGCCGGTCTGCTGCCAGATCTCCGGCCCCGTCCCATGGTAATGTGCCGCCGGGTTGTCCGGGTTGGAAAACTGATCCAGCACCTTGCCCTGTCCCCTGGCCTCCATGTCCTTGGCCAGGTCGCGTGCTTCCTCCATTCCACCCTGGCGCGAGACCAGGATCAGCTCGGCACCGAACGCCTGCATCACCGCGCGGCGCTCTGCACTCATGTGCTCCGGCATAATCAATACCATCCGGTAACCACGAATCGCGGCGGCCATCGCCAAGGCGATGCCCGTATTGCCGCTGGTCGCTTCGATCAGCGTATCCCCGGGGTGAATTTCACCGCGCTGTTGTGCCTGGACGATCATGTTCATCGCCGGCCTGTCCTTGACCGAACCGGCCGGGTTGTTACCTTCGAGCTTGAGCAGCACCTGGTTGTTGCCTGCCTCAGGCACGAGGCGCTGCAGTCGTACCAGCGGTGTGTTGCCAATATAGCGTTCAATCGTCGGTATTTTGCTCATCTAGTCCTGTCCGTAAAAAACCTTTGAGGATTCTATATTTTTTTAAGCGGTATAACACCCATTTTCTGTGGTGTGATCCACCCAGCCGGCGTAATTCCCTGTTCGCAGATCAACAAGAATCATATATATTAGGCGAATGAACCGCTTCGCAGCACGCTCACTCGACAAACTGACTGCACTGACCAGGCGTGTCCGCAACCATGAATGGGGCATCAAGGGACGGGTGTTGACACTGGTGCTTGCACCGATGATCGGTGTTGCCTTCGCCCTGTCATTCTATTTTATCAGTACGCAGATCGCCGGCCTGGAACAAGCACTGCACGACCGCACACGGTCACTGATCAACCAGCTCGCTGCCGCTGCGTCACATCACTCACTGGACACAGAGCGCAAAACTCTGCGGGACCTGGCAAAAACGGCATTGACTGAAACCGATGTCACCCGGATCACGATCAAGGACCGCATCGGCGACACGATTCTGTCGGTCGCCTCGCCCGCCGACACCCAGACCAGCGATGCCGGAATCTTCAAGTACAAGGCACCGATCGTCAAGACCTATGCCAACGGTGACACCGACACCCTGGGGTGGGTTTTCGGTGAGTTCACTCTCAAGGGAATCGAAGCGCAGAAACGCACGATCATGGCCGAGGGCCTGTTCATTACCCTGATCGGCCTGGTCATCAGCACCTACCTTGCACTGCGCGCCGGCAAAAACGTGACCGACCCGATCATCCGCCTGACCGAGACCGTAAAAAAAATCGCGAAAGGAAAACTCAACACCCGGGTACAGGGCGGCGCCAAGGGCGAAATCGGGATACTCGAACAAGGTGTCAATTCGATGGGCACGGTACTGCAGCAGACGCACCAGTCATTGCAAAGCCAGATCGAATCGGCCACTGTCCAGTTGCGCACCGCACTGGCCGACATGGAGATCCAGAACGAAGAGCTCGACAAGGCCAGGAAACAGGCGCTGGACGCGAGCCAGATCAAAACCGAGTTTCTCGCCAACATGAGTCACGAACTGCGCACTCCGCTGAATGCGATCCTCGGGTTCAGCAAGCTGCTGTTGAAATCCACGCTCGACCCGGAACAGCGTGAGCAGGTGCTGACCATCGAAAAGTCCACGAATGCACTGCTGCGGGTCATCAACGACACACTGGACTTTTCACAGATCGAAGCAGGCACCTTTACGATCGACCGCATCCCGTTCGACCTGCGTGAAGTCATCGAAGACTCGGTGGCGCTGCTGACACCAAGCGCCTATGACAAGGGCCTGGATATCATCTTGATGATCTATTCCGACGTGCCGCGGCGTATCATCGGTGATCCCGCCAGGATCAGGCAGATCATCACCAACCTGGCGGCGAATGCGATCAAGTTCACCCCCAGTGGCTGCATCACCATCCGGGTAATGCTGGAAGACGAAAATGAAGCGGCAGACGCGGACCTCATCAAAATCAGCGTCCAGGATACCGGGGTCGGCATCAGCAAGCAGGAACAGGACAAGCTGTTCGATCCTTATGTGCAGGCGAAACGCCCGGGCTCGGGCGTCTACAGCAACGTACGCCTCGGACTGGTGGTCTGCAAACGCCTGGTGGAGAGCATGGGGGGCGAAATGGGAATCGACAGCGCGCCCGGAAGCGGTTCCACCTTCTGGTTTTCGCTGCAGGCCCAGCGGGTCAAGATGCAGACGGAATGCCCGACCGGGATCAATCCGCTGCAGAACTACCGCTGCCTGCTGTATGACAAGAACGAACTGTCACGTCTGGCCATCATTCACCAAATCTCGGACTGGGACATTGAAATTCGGGAAACCGATGACTTCGATGCGGTCCCGGAACTGCTGCGGAAACTGTCTGAGCAGGACAACAAGCGTACCCTGGCGATCATTGCGTTGAACAAGCAGGAACTGGAATCCGGGGCCTTCAAGCGCTTGGTGCGCGCGATTCGCAACCCCAAGGCGACCCCGATCATCGTGATGGCAACCTCCGTGGACCAGCAGTTGTACGACACACTGCGCAAGCAGGGCGCAAGCCTGGTGGTGCCGAAGACCATCCGTGTACAGCACCTGTACGGCAAGCTGTGCAACATCCTGATCTCGAGCCTGCTGATCGAACAGAAAAAAACCAGGCCGGCTTCCAGCACCCCTCCCGCCAACCTCGATCTGAGCGGCCTCAATATCCTGGTGGTCGATGACAACAGGGTCAACCGCAAACTCAACCAGGCGCTGCTTGCACAGCATCATGCCAACATTCATGAAGCCAACGACGGCCAGCAGGCCGTCGACATTTTTGCCGACAAGCGGATCGATTTCATCCTCATGGATCTGCAGATGCCGGTAATGACAGGCGTCGAGGCGACTAAACTGATTCGCGAGATGGAAACCGATGGACGGCAGACCCCGATCATTGCGCTGTCTGCCAACATCATCGATACCGACCAGGAAAAACTGCTTGCCTCCGGTTTCAATGACATCTTGATCAAGCCGATCGAAGAAGACACCCTGCTGGCGTTGATCGACAAGTGGATTGGAAGCCGGGCGAAACAGCAAAGCACTGCCACGACCACCGAGCCTGCACCTGGCCGGATAAAGAAAAAACCGGCCGCCAGGCAGGATACCGCCACCCCGCGCACGGCGGAAAACAGAAAAGTCTATTTCGACCAGGAACAGGCGCTGAAACTGACAGGCGGCAACCTTGAACTGGCCAAGGAACTCTACCAGATGCTGCTTGACGATCTACCGGAAATGAAACAGAAACTGAACCAGGCGCTCAATCCACTCAACTATAAAAAGCTGCAAACCGTTGCGCACAAGATTCACGGCGCCGCTTCCTATTGTGCGGTCCCCCTGGTCAAAAAATCAGCCAACCGCGTTGAAACCGCGGCGAAAAACAAAGTCGACCGGGACATCTACCGCTACGTCAGGCAACTGAACAAGGATATAGACACGCTGCTGGCCTGAGCCAGCCCGCGGTCACCAAGCTCAAGCAACGATGTTCGACAGCATGATCAGTGCGACCATGACACTGACCAGCAGCAGAATAGTCTTGCCAAGATTCAATGCTGTCTTTTTGTCATCAGTGTGCATACCAGCCTCCCGTGGAAAGAATCAGCCAGGGGACCGCAAGGACCCATGACGTTGGAAACAGTAAGGTTAAAAGCCGGCTGCCGCTACAGGGTAATGCAAAAGACGCAATGACGGCAGCCGGTCAACGACAAAGCAAAAACGCTGTTTTTTTACTTTGTCTTTGCTGTGTTCCCGTTTGCGGAAATACAGCGTTAGCACAAGACAGTCAGAGTGTGCAGAGAAAAAAAGCGCTTGAACATGACCTGGATCAAATTCAGTGAACACTGATATTGGAAATAACGATAAATTCGCGGAAAAAACAGCGTCAAAATCATCTCTTTTGCAGGATGCGGCGTCACGGTAAAACAGGGAGGCTACTGGGGTTTTACGACGATCTCGCCATCGGCCTTGACGATCACCTTTGCAGCCAGCACACGGCGCTTGGCCGGATCGAGCACAAGGCGCTTGACCGGCACGACCACACGCCCGGCAGGGACGACGATTCTGCCGCGGACCTCGACCGACGGCGTGTCGGCACGATAGAGATTATAATAGACCTTGTACACGCCGGCCTTGGGATCCGGATTGAACCAGACCTCGCTGCTCGGTCCCCAACGGCTGTCGACTTCCATCCGCGCCGCAGAACCGGGGTAGCTCTTTTTCCTGAAATTGTATTCGTTTCCTGCCGGATCGACCACATGCAGGTCGACATCGTTTTTCGCCCGGTCTTCCGGTGCGGGTGTGCCCCAGCTGATGCTGATCAGGATATAGCGTTGTTTTGAGCGCCTGCAATCGTTCTGGCACTGCTGCAATTGCTTTTGCATCCTCGAAAGCTGCTTGGCCGAGTCGCCGGTATGTGGATAGAACGGCAGCAGCAGGATAGTGATCAGCACAAAGACGCCCAGCGACGAGGCAAACAGGTCCAACGCCGACATGCTGAAGATATTGATCTCTCGATTGAGCTTACGCATTACACCACTGCCTGCATCAAAGCTTCGACACGTAAAAATCGATTTCACCAAACCTGAGCCTGTCGCCAAGATGAAATTCGTATTTCTGAAACGGCGTAAGCTTGTTGCGGTTGATACAGGTGCCGTTGGTCGAATTCAGGTCCTCGATATAATAGCTGTTGCCTTCCTTGCTGATCCGCACATGGCGGCGTGAGAAATGCTGCTGGTCGACCACACGGTCCGCCAGTTCAGGGTGTCTGCCGATCACATACCCGCCCGGTTGCACGATCTCCTCGTCCTTGATCGTAATGACCACCACCTGCCCGGCCTCGTCCCGTCCCGCGAGACTGATGCCCTGGCCGGCAAGCCGGGTCTTGTCCTCCGCCTCATCGGGCAGCCCGGCACGCTGCTGTTGCGGCGTGCGATGACGAATGGTCAGCGTATGCATCGCATTGCCCACGGCCTGGACGATACGCTGACGCGGCTTGCGCATCAGCAGCATGACAGTAAAGCCGGATAAGACCACCAGCACCGCCGCCAGCATCCAGATCTTGCGATTCAGCGACTGCAGTGCCGACTCGGTCGAGCCGGGACCCGGCTCGCCAAAGCAGCGTGACTGCACGCGCACATACGGCACCTGGTTACGTGCAAGGTAGTCGAACGCTTCGGCAATACTGGACGCGTAGAACAACCCCGGCTTCTGGATCTCGACACCCTTGATGCCATAGACTGCAACCAGTGTATTGATCCCCACGACCCGGCCGCAGGCATCCAGCAGCGGGCCGCCGCTGTTGCCGGGCCGGATCGTCGCATCGTGCTGGATCACCATGAACTGGTCCTGTTGTCTCGACCAGGTACCCTTGATCAAGCGCCCGAGTACCCCGCGGGTCACGGTTGCCCCTGACACCCTGCTGCTGGACACCTGCCGTGTCTCACCCAGCACCGCGTCCGCGTCTGCCGGGTAACCGACTGCATAGACCGTCTCCCCCTGGCCAGGCGGTACCGCCGCCAGCTTCGCAGGCGGGACGCGCAACGACTCGGCCTGCAGGATCGCAAGGTCCAACCGGGCTGATGGCTTACCAACCAGCCGGGCCGATTTGATCTTACCCGGAATAGAATCGGAAATAACACGGTACTCCAACGGACCGAGCAACGAAACCCGGTACGACACATTGCCGACCTGCAGCACTTTCTTG
>JALUUZ010000534.1 GCA_027021095.1 Gammaproteobacteria bacterium | reverse complement strand
TGTGCCGTCCAGCCGGTCGTAGTCATGACGGCTGTAGTAATGGCGTCCATAACGCCGCCAATGCTCCTTGACCAGTTGTTCGACCGACTTGCCGGTCACTGCCAGGATATTCAGCCAGTAGAGTACCGCCCACAGGCCATCCTTTTCGCGCACATGATCCGACCCTGCTCCAAAACTCTCCTCACCACACAGACTGATCCTGCCGGCATCCAGCAGGTTACCGAAAAATTTCCAGCCGGTCGGCGTCTGGTAACAGGGAATCCCGAGCCGTTGCGCGACCCGGTCCACTGCCGCGCTGGTCGGCATCGAACGCGCGACACCAGCCAGGCCTGCCTGGTAACCCGGTACGCAATCGGCGTGCGCCGCCAACAAGGCAAGACAATCCGATGGGTTGACGAAGAAACTTCTGCCCAGAATCATGTTCCGGTCACCGTCACCGTCACACGCAGCACCGAAATCGGGCGCATCCTGCGCATACAACATCTCGACCAGGGACCTGGCGTAAGTCAGGTTCGGATCAGGATGCCGGCCACCGAAATCGGGCAGAGGGATACCGTTGATCACCGTCCCTGTCGGCGCCTGCAGCCTGTGCTCGAGAATTTCGGTTGCATAGGGTCCGGTCACCGCGTGCATCGCATCGAAACACATACGGAATCTGCCGGATGTCAACAGGTGTTGAATCCTGTCGAAATCGAACAATCGTTCCATCAATGCAGCGTAATCGCTGACAGGATCGATCACGCTGACACGCATGGTCCCCAGCTGCTGCTCGCTGACACGGCCGAGCGGCAGATCCGGCGCATCGACGATCCGGTAGCGGTCGATGACCTGGCTGCGTTGATAGATCTTCTCGGTCACGGCCAAGGGGGCCGGACCGCCGTTGGCGGTGTTGTACTTGATGCCGAAATCCCCGTCCGCGCCTCCCGGGTTGTGGCTGGCAGAAAGAACCAGGCCGCCAAGGGCCTGGTATTGGCGAATGACACAGGATGCGGCCGGGGTGGACAACAGGCCGTCCGCACCGACGATCACCCGGCCAAAGCCGTTGGCAGCGGCCATTTTCAGGATGACCTGCAACGCATGCTGATTGAAATAGCGCCCGTCACCGCCAAGCACCAGGGTCTTGCCCTGGCAGTCCCCGAGCGCATCGAATACCGACTGGACAAAATTTTCCAGGTAACCGGGTCGTTGAAACACGGCGACTTTCTGTCGCAGCCCCGAGGTCCCGGGACGCTGCCCCGGGAACGGGGCAGTCTCGATAGTCGTCAAGCCCTGCAATGCCCGGCTGCCGGCCGCCGGTGCTGAATCACCCGCACTGCGGCCTTCCATCAACTGTCTTTACGTTGCTGTGCCGACAGTGAAAGGCAGTCGTCACGCCATAAACACTCGGCCTGATCACAGTACCCGGCGTAACTGGTCGCGAAACAGTCGAAATTCCCCTCTTCACGCTGCAATGTCCTGACCAGTTCGATCTTGTTCAGCTTGCGCGGGGCGATACCGCGGGATTTTGCGATCTGACGTACACTTTGCATATTCATCGTTGACAAACCTCCATTTTGATTTTGCATTTTTAAAGTGATTCGCAGGCGAATCCTGCCAACCTGCATCGCCCGCCACCGCTCCCGGTGAGCCGGTGTCGAACAACGCGGGTCAAAACACAATTTGCTCCCTGTTTACCCTATACCCCATGAAAGTATAGACCCTGCGTGCGGCCGGGAAGCACCGATCGGCGTTTCCCGGCCCCGGTATCATAGCACAGATCAGCGTTGACCAAACCGGCTGCGCAGATAAGCCAGTACCGCCTTGATTTCCGCCGCGGTCAGGTCCGATTTCCCGCCTTTGGCCGGCATCGCCATCGGTGACCCAGGGCTTTGATAACCCTGCGTGATATTTTTGATCAGTGTCGCGTCGTTTTTCTTCAACGGCCCCTTGCGGCTGGTAAAATCCGGCGCACCGGGCAATGTCCCTTTGCCGTTGGCTCCATGACAGGCAATACAGACTTGTTTATAGACTGCCTCGCCACTGAGCCGGCGGGCTCCTGCCTGGGGTGTCGGCGAAGCAGCCAGCACACTGGTTCGCGGCGGATCGTTGGTTTCGGTCAGAAACGCAATGACATCCCGTGTCTCCTGCCCGGTCAGGCCGGCACGTATACGCATATGAAAGGCGGTGGACATCCACTGGTCGTCGCGCAGCTCACGCGCGTCACGGCTGTTGTGACAACGGCCACAGTTTTCGGCCCAGACTTTGGCACCGCGTTTACTGTCCCCTTTCTTGTTCGCCGAAGCGGCCATCCCCGAGGTCGCATACACTGCCAAACCGGCAAGCAGCGCCAGTGTCAAGACCCTGCCGAAAATAAATTTATTCACTCTGTCTTTGCTGGTAGTCATTTCGCATCCCCCTAGAAACCATAGGCCATCTGGATAAACCAGCGATTGTCATCCGCCACCGTGCCTGCCTGCCCGTCATTCATTTCATAGGCAATCTTGGCAACGATATTACTGGCAAACAGATAGTTCAACCCGATCGCCCACTGCTTCTGATCCTTGCCGGTACCAGGCGCATCGAAATCGGTATAGCGGACCACCCCTTCAAACCGTGTACCGGGAAAACGATAAGAAGCCTGTGTATACCAGGTCTCCCAAACCCCGCCGTCAGACGCACTGACGCCGGTGACCGCCCTGCCGACCTTGGACCTGACATACTCGCCGCGCAGGGCAACGGATTTTATTTTCCAGACGAAATCAGCACCATAGACATCGTAATCACGCGCCTGCTCGTTGGACAAGGCCGGCGCGGTACCCAGATCGTCCTCGACCTTGGTCACAGTCGCCTTGCCGGTCGCCGCCGAAACGCCTATTTCCACTCCCTTCCATGGCAGTACGGCAAACCTGGCCCCCCAGACCTTTTCATTGTCACTGTCGGTCCCCTTGCCTTCGGCATCGATCCCGTCGAGTTCAAACCCGGATCCGTCCCATTCGGTGTTGAGTTCAGGCCCATTACCGACGAACACTGCATAGTTACTGCGTATCTTGCCCAACGGAAACCCGCCCCGGATCTGGAATCCTGTCTCAGACACAGGGGCCGCTCCGTCATGCCCGAACCCCGGCGGTGCCGACGGCAGCTTGTTGATCCATGAAGGATGCAGGTTCTGCCTGAACTGCCCGATCGGGCTTAGGAACTTGCCCGCGACGAGTGCGGCATAGTCACTGAAAAACCAGTCGATCGTCAAATACTCAAGCCCGACCTTGGTGTCGCCATTCGCCTCCAACTCGACCTCGAGCTCTGACTCCAGCATCACCTTGTCCTTGTACTGGAAGTGAAAAATCGGTGAAAAGCTCCCCAGCACAAAGCTTCCATTCTTGCGGTCGCCATCGACAAAACCGATATCCGCATAACCCGCCATATGGATCAACGTATTCGGGTCTTTCCATTCCGAGGCCGCATCGACTTTCTTCTCGAGCTTTCTGCCTTCGGCACGGGTCATAAAATCCTTGGCTTTGCCCTTGTAGACGATGACTTTTTTCGATGTGGTTTTGCGTTCCACGCGCTTGACCTTGGCTTCCTGTTGCTTCAGCACCTGCTTGACCTGGCGTAACTGCTTCTCCAGCAGTTCGACCTTTTTCTTCAGTGCGTCATACTTGGCATCGGCCAGCAACGACGCCGGCAGCGCCAGTAACACTGCAAAAGGAACCAGGTAAATGGTGAATCTGCCCGGATATTTCATTTAGACTCTCCTAATTTTATTGATATTCAATCGCGCCCGCACCGCAAATCAACACCTCGCGTGCAGCCTGACCTTACTCTAATACACAGCCAGCACGGGTCCCTTGATCCTGGTCAAGCAAAACTAAACACCATGCGGCCACCGCCACGCCCTGATTTCCGGCATGTCGATCCCGTGACGAGTAATATAGTCACCGTGCGCCGCAAGCCTGTCATCGACCAGCTGCCGCAGGCGTTCGGATTCGGGACCCGCCACTGACACCCGGTCAAGCACGTCCGCCACCAAGTGAAACCGGTCCATCTCGTTGCGTACCAGCATGTCGAATGGTGTCGTTGTCGTGCCTTCCTCCTTGTAGCCACGCACATGCAGGTTTTTGTGATTGCAGCGGCGGTAAGCCAGGCGATGAATCAACCAAGGGTAACCATGGTAGGAAAAAATAATCGGCTTGTTCTTGGTAAACAACCTGTCGAACTCCTGGTCCGGCAAGCCGTGCGGATGTTCCTGCTGATCCTGTAAGGTCATCAGGTCGATCACGTTGATCACACGCACCTTCAGTCCAGGCAGATGCCTGCGTAACAGGTCGACCGCCGCGAGCGTCTCGATCGTCGGCACATCGCCAGCACAAGCCATCACCACATCCGGTTCGGTGCCTGCCGCATTGCCGGCCCAGTCCCAGATACTGACTCCCGCCTGGCAGTGTGCAATCGCCTGCTCCATGGTCAACCATTGTGGCTGCGGCTGTTTGCCGGCGACGATGACGTTGACGAAATTGCGCGAACGCAGGCAACAGTCGGTGATACAAAGCAAGGTATTGGCGTCCGGTGGCAGGTAGACACGGATGACGTCCGCTTTCTTGTTGACGACATGATCGATAAACCCCGGATCCTGGTGCGAAAACCCGTTGTGATCCTGGCGCCAGACATGCGAGGTCAGCAGGTAGTTCAATGACGCGATCGGCCGCCGCCACGGAATTTCCTTGCTGGTCACTTTCAGCCACTTGGCATGCTGGTTGAACATCGAATCGACGATATGGATAAACGCCTCGTAACACGAAAACAGCCCGTGACGCCCGGTCAGCAGATAACCTTCAAGCCAACCTTGACAGGTATGCTCTGACAGAATCTCCATCACCCGGCCATCCGGCGCCAGGCTCTCGTCTTCCGGCAGGCGTGCCGCCATCCAGCGGCGGTCGGTGACTTCGAACAACGCATCGAGACGATTGGACTTGGTCTCGTCCGGACCCATCACACGAAAATTCCGCGCTTCTTCGTTGCAGCGCATCACATCACGCAGGTAGCGTCCCATCACTTTGGTCGCCTGCGCATCGATCTCCCCGGGGGCTGCCAACTCCAGCGCATAGGCACGGAAATCCGGCAATACCAATGGCTTTAACAACAGCCCGCCATTGGCATGCGGATTCGCGCCCATGCGCTGCTCGCCGCGCGGCGCCAGCGCTGCCAGCTCGTCGATCAGCCGGCCATCACTGGTGAACAGCTCCTCCGGACGATAACTCCTCATCCATTGTTCAAGTAACCGCAAATGCTCTGGGTTGTCCGCCAACCCGGCAAGCGGCACCTGGTGTGAACGCCAGTAGTCTTCGGTTTTCTGGCCATCGACCTGTTTCGGTCCGGTCCAACCCTTCGGGGTCCGCAGAATAATCATCGGCCAGCGCGGACGCTGTGTCTGCTGCCGGTTCCTTGCCAGGTACTGAATTTCCTTGATGTCATCGATCACCTGGTCCAGCGTCGAGGCCATGGCCTGGTGCATCAGCTCCGGCTCGGAGCCTTCGACGAAATAAGGCTGGTAGCCGTAGCCGACGAACAGGCTCTGCAGTTCTTCGCGGCTGATCCGTGCCAGCAGAGTCGGATTCGCGATCTTGTAGCCGTTCAGGTGCAGGATCGGCAATACCGCACCGTCTGTCACCGGGTTGAGAAACTTGTTGGAATGCCAGGCAGCAGCCAGCGGTCCTGTCTCGGCTTCACCGTCACCAACGACGCAGGCGGCGATCAGCTCAGGATTGTCAAACACTGCACCGTAAGCGTGTGCGACGACATAACCAAGCTCCCCGCCCTCATGAATCGAGCCAGGTGTCTCCGGTGCCACATGGCTGGGAATTCCACCCGGAAACGAAAACTGCCGGAACAGCTTCTTCATCCCGTCCGTATCGCGCGCGACTTCCGGGTAGAATTCACTGTAGGTGCCTTCCAGGTAGGTGTTCGCAACCAGTCCCGGTCCCCCATGACCGGGACCTGCAAGATAGATCATGGAAAGATCGTAAAGATTGATGATCCGGTTGAGGTGGGCATAGATAAAATTCAACCCCGGCGTCGTGCCCCAATGACCAAGCAGTCTCGGCTTGACATGCTCCAGCCTCAGCGGCTCCTTGAGCAGTGGATTGTCGAGCAGGTAGATCTGGCCAACGGAAAGATAGTTGGCCGCACGCCAGTACGCATGAATCTGCTGCAATTCACGCTTGCTCAAGGTCTCCACGGGGGTCTTGTCATCGGTCCCGGCATGCGCCGCGTTCACTGCTTCTGTCTGTGACATCATTCTGCCCTCCGGTTGACTCAGCCGATCTGGTTTCCATTCCCTGCCGCAATGCATTCCAGCGTGTCCTGCGCAATCAACAGCTCCTCATCGACCTCCACGACATAGACCATCGGCCGTGAACCCGGCCTGGATACCAGGCCTGCCGTGCTTTCCGGCTCCTGGTTGGCCTGTGGATCGAGTGCTATCCCGCACCACTGCATGCCG